>JAGWTX010000656.1 GCA_028875955.1 Bacteroidota bacterium
GATGATATATTCAGCGCCTGTGGCTGATGCGTTGGTTATTTTCTGGTCTCCCATCGCAATGCTGATGGGCTCAAATTTTACAGCAAAGGTTCCGCCAAAACCGCAACAGGTTTCCACATCGTTCATTTCTGTCAGTTCCAGTCCTTTTACCTTACTCAATAATTGCCGGGGTTCGGTTTTGATCTTACATTCCCGTAAAGCAGCACAACTGTCGTGATACGTTGCTTTGTACGGGAAACGGGCTCCCAGGTCATCTGTTTTAAGGATATGGATCAGGAATTCGGAAAATTCAAATGTGCGTTCTGCCGTTCTTTTGGCAAGCGCAGATTCGGGGGAGTTTTCAAAAAGTTTGGAATAATAATTTCTTACAAAACCCACACAACTGGCACTGGGGGCAACAATATAATCGGAGCCGGAAAAATCGTTCAGGAATTTCGAACAGACTTCCCTTGACTCACCCCAGAAACCGGAATTAAAGGCTGGTTGCCCGCAACAGGTTTGTGCGGGGTTATAGCTGACCGTACAACCTGCTTTCTCAAGGACCTTCACCATTTGAAAACCTACCTGGGGATACAACTGGTCAATAAAACAGGGTATGAAGATTTGTACATTCATAGCTAGACAAAATTGGGATGCTTATTTTAATTTCCGGTTCAGTGCAATCATCTTAAGGGCGGTAATGGCCGCTTCTTCCCCTTTGTGACCATGGATACCGCCAATCCTTTCTTTCGCCTGTTGTTCGTTCTCCACGGTCAATACACCAAAGATAACAGGCACATCCAGCATCAGGTTCAATTGTAAAACCCCATCCGTAACAAACCTGCATACATAATCAAAATGGGGTGTATCCCCCCTGATCACCGTACCCAAAGTGATATAGGCATCCGGTGGTTTTTGTGAATAGGCGTAATGGTTTTTTACACAAAAGGGTATTTCAATGGCTCCCGGAACGGTCAGTGTGGTATAGGCAATGTTATTTTCCTGCAGGATCCGTTTGGCACCGGCTTCGAGTTTATTCACGATGGATGCATTCCATTCAGTCTTGATCAATACAACAAAGGCATCCTTTAGGGTAGGGATGCCTTTGTTGATTTTTGTATTGCCTTTGCTAGCCATACGCAGCTACTAATTTTTTTCGATGCTTAACCGGTAAATATATTTATCGGCCTGAAATCCTTTGTCCGTTTTGGGGAACTTCTCTTTTAACTCTTTGTACAATGCCAATGCCTCCTTGGTGTTGCCGGTGGTTTCTTCCAGCAAAGCCGCGCGAAACAGGTATTCAGAAGAATTGCTTTCATCTTTTACAAAAGTGGATGCCGCTTTTTGGTAGCTGGCAATCGCTTCCGTTTTCTGATTCAGTTCAGAATACGCATCACCCAGGCAACCATAAGCCATCATCTGTATTTGCTGGGCGGAAGTTGAAAAATCTTTCAGGTATTTGACTGCCTTGTTAAAATCACCCATTTTCAAATAACTGATGCCTGCATAGTATTTGCAGAGATTGGCGGCCTTAGTACCACTGTAATGTTCCATCACGTATAAAACACCCTTGTTTTCTCCATCGCCATTCAATACCAAACGGGAGGAATCCTGGTTGAAATATAATTGGGCATTGAATAGAAGATCAGATGCTTTTTCTTCCTTGGGTTTCAGAATGTATTCATTGTAGCCGTACCAGCTACCCCCGCCAATTACGATGATGGCCAAAACGATCAGAACCACTTTTTGGTATTTTTCCCAGAATCCCTGAACCCTTACCAGGGCTTCATTCGTTTCATCATGCTTATCACTCATACGGTTTTTTTAATGATTGTTTTGTAATAGGTAATTTAGTTCGTTTATGG
>JAGWTX010000657.1 GCA_028875955.1 Bacteroidota bacterium
CGGTCAAGCAACAGATACAGCAATTATTGGGTAAGGGTTTCCTGGTCGAGACCCGCTACGAACAGAACAAAAGCCTGTATGGTGTGATGCAGGTGGAAAAATGGGTGATCTATGGGATCCTCTCATTGATCCTGATCATTGCGGCCTTTAATATGATCGGTGCCTTAACCATGCTGGTGCTGGAAAAACAAAAAGATATTGCCGTCCTGCAGGCCATGGGTGCCGATGAGACAAGGGTGCAAAGAATTTTCCTGAGTGAAGGCATGTTACTGGCAGGAATCGGCGCGCTTATCGGGATAGGATTTGCAACGCTTATCTGCTGGTTACAGATTCATTACAAGTTCATCAAACTGGGCGGGAATACTTTTATCATCGATTATTATCCCGTAAAAATGCAGGTCGCCGATTTTCTGTTGGTGGCCGGAACGGTAGCCTGTATCGCAATCCTGGCAGCCTGGATCCCTTCCCGCAAAGCCAGTGCGCATCTGTACTCGTTAAAAAGCTGATATTTTCTTTTTTCAATCGGATGGGTATTGCCATCATGTACAAAAAAGCAATGCCGGATCATCATCCGGCATTGCTTACTATCAGGCAGAAAATAAAAATATTGATCAATAATCACCCAATGTTTCGGGTAACTGTGCCAGTGCCCTGGCCAGTTGTTCATCGTTTGGCGCAATACCATGCCATTCATTGCTGCCTTCCATGAAATCTACACCCTTACCCATTTTTGTTTTCATGATGATACAAATCGGTTTACCCTGGCCGGTCAGTGATTTGGCATGATCCAGCATCCTTACCGTATCATCCATATCGTTTCCATTCATTTCCAGAACGGTCCAGTTAAACGCTTCAAATTTTGCAGACAGGCTATCGAGCGACATGATCTTCTTGGTTGATCCATCGATCTGCTCGCCATTCCTGTCAATCGTACAGATCAGGTTATCTACCTTATGATGCGCGGCAAACATGATGGCTTCCCAGTTCTGGCCTTCATCCAGTTCACCGTCCCCATGTAATGAAAAAACAAGATGGTTATCACCGTTCAGTTTTTTTGTCAGGGCAGCACCGATGGCTACACTCATACCCTGACCCAATGATCCGCTGGCAATCCGCACACCGGGTAAATGCTCATGGGTGGTGGGATGTCCCTGCAAACGGGAATTGATCTTACGGAAACTGGCCAGTTCCTTTACATCAAAATAACCGGAACGCGCAAGGGCAGAATAAAATACAGGGGAAATATGACCGTTTGAAAGAAAAAACAGGTCTTCATTCTTTCCATCCATGGAAAACGGCACATGGTGGTGCATGATGTGGAAATACAAAGCCGAGAAAAAATCGGCACAGCCCAATGATCCGCCGGGGTGACCGCTTTGGACCGCATGCACCATTCTTACGATATCGCGACGCATCTGTGTGGCGATATTTTCCAATTCTTTGATACTTGACATAACCTGTTTTATTATGGCAGCGAAGATAGGGAGTTTGGGGTTTGGGACAGGGTGTTTTCACTTGTTTTCTGTACCCAAAATGGATATTTGTGCCGGAACCCCAAACCCTGAACTTCAAACTGGCAACATTTTATTAATTTCGCTCCACTTTAAAAACCTGAATATGTCCGAAGAACTACAAATGATCATTGATGACGCAGAAGAAGGCATGCAAAAAGCGATCAGTCACCTGGAAACCGAATTAACCCGGATAAGGGCGGGTAAAGCCAATCCCAGTATGCTGGATGGCATTACCGTTGACTATTACGGATCGCCTACCCCGATTGCACAGGTTGCCAATATCAGTGTTCTGGATGTACGTACCATCAGTGTACAACCCTGGGAAA
>JAGWTX010000658.1 GCA_028875955.1 Bacteroidota bacterium
GAAAATGCATTATCTGCATTATTGTTTTCCGTTAGACGTAACCGGATACTGGCATTTCCTCCTGCCGGGATTTCCAGCTCATAATTCAAAGCCGCTTTGGTGCCCTGGGCATTGATATTGACAGCAGCTTCATTCCCATTCACCAAATATTCATGGATGCCGTCTTTGCAGTATTTGCTGCTGTTCGGGGCATTGTATAGTTTCTGGTTATTGGTCTCGTTTTCACAGAAAAGAACCTGCGTTTTTTGATCCACCCGTAAGGTATAGTTTCCCAGTTTTTTATGCAGGATAATGATCTCCCCATCATTGGAAGACATCAACTGGGGTTTTTCTTCATCATAACCCCAGGACCATGTATTCCGGAACCAGATGGTTGGGAGTACGTGCAGTGATGCAGTAGAACTGCCCTGGTTGACAACCGTAATTTTTATCAGTATATCAGTTGTGTCTGCTTTGGCATATTCAACAAAAACATCAAAATAGGCATTGTCGTCAAAAATGCCTGTATCGATGAGTTCATATTCCGGATCGGCTTTGGTTCTCCGATTGTTTTCTTTAAGAAGTTCCTCATAGGGAAATGCCTGCTGTGGATATTTGTACAGCATTTTCATATAGGAATGCGATGGGGTATTTTCCAGATAATAATAGAGTTCTTTTACGTCTTCCCCATGATTCCCCTGGTTGCCTGTCAATCCGAAATAGCGTTCTTTCAGGATCGGATCCTTTTTATTCCAGAGCGAAATGGCAAAACACAATTGCTGCGCTTCATCACAGATACCCGCAATCCCTTCTTCCCCCCAACGGAATGCTTTACTCCTGGCCGCATCATGACTCAGGTATTCCCATGCATCTCCGTTACTGCTGTAATCTTCCCTGACGGTTCCCCATTGCCGGTCTGTGATATAGGGTCCCCAGGTTTTCCATGCGGGTTGATCTGCTCTGCTTTGTTCGGGATTCATGGCGAATAATTATTGGCAATCGATTAATGGATGTAAGAGGTATCTGCAGGTTTTTATCCGTTGTCTTCAAACCCAGGATAAAGGGTCATTCCCCCATCCACAAAAAGAGTGGTGCCATTGATATAATCGGCATCATCGCTGGCCAGGAATACTGCCGCTTTGCCAATATCCTCCACCTGGCCGATCCTTTTTTCGGGCACCAGTTTTAAAAGCTCCTGCAAATGTGCAGCGGTATCCCAGGCATCATGATTGATCGGTGTGGCAATAGCCCCGGGTGCTATGCTGTTGATGCGGATCTTATGCGGTGCATATTCCTGGGCGATGGTTTTCATCAAAAGCATGACACCTCCCTTGCTGGCAGCATAATTCGCATGGCCTGCCCAGGGAATCACTTCATGTACACTGCTCATACAGATGATCTTGCCCAGCGATTTGCTTTTTGCCGGGTCCAGACCCCTTTGCAGGAATACCCGGATGGCTTCCCTGGCACAAAGAAACTGTCCTGTTAAATTCACACCAATCACAAAATTCCATTGTTCAAGGGTCATTTCAGTAAATTTCGCATCCCGTTGTAAACCTGCGTTGTTGATCAGGATATCCACGGTTCCGAATTGTGAAACGGTGTCTGCAAACATCTGAATGACTTCAGCCTCCTTGCTTACATCGCATTGGTAGGCTATGGCATTACCGCCTGCAGTTTTAATCCTGTCTACTACCTGATCCGCCATTTCCCTGGCGGCCGGAACCGGATAATTCACTACTACAGTAGCGCCTTCATCTGCCAGGGCTATGGCACAGCCTGCACCAATCCCGCTGCTGGCACCTGTAATGATGGCGATCTGATTTTCTAGTTTTCTTTTCATAAGCTATATCCAATAT
>JAGWTX010000659.1 GCA_028875955.1 Bacteroidota bacterium
GATGATGATATTTCTGATCTTGTTGATATGGTTGCCTGTAGTCAGTTGCAGGCTGTCCAGCTGCCAGTTATGGTTTGCATGGCTATAGTTACCCGTAATCGGTTCGCCGTTCAATAAGTTTTGAGTATAGGGTGGGATGGAGGAGGCTTCATCCTGGGCTGGCGAAGGAACCAGTGGGATCGCTATCTGTTGTTGGGCCGTGATCAGATCCGCTCCACCTGATAAAGGATAAGAAGGTTTTTTCGATACAGGTTTCAGGCTGAAATGATTGTTTGTCTTTACCTGTTCTTCGGATGGATTTTGGAACCCGGATCTGGCATTCACCGTATTGGGTTGTGTTACCGGTTTGGCAGAAAGGGTTGCAGGTTGATCAGCTGCAGGATTTTCTGCAGGGAGACCAGCATTTGAATCCTTGCTGTCTGTTACAGGGGTTCCTGTAGCTGGATCAGGTTTTGCACCGGAAGCAGGGGTAACAACAGGTGCAGTCAGTGTGGTGGGCGGAACAGGTGATTTTGTATCCGTTTTTTTGAAATAAAAATAAGTGCCAATGGCGCCTGCAGTAAGAATACCCAGTATCAAAATGGCTGCAGCCGGATAGCGGAACCAGAAAAAGCCAAATCTGTCGTCATCCTCTTCGGGGCGAACCTTCTCCCAGAGACCTGGTGGAACAGGTGCTTCGTGATCGGTTAGTTTGTTGGCAATAAACTGATCAAACTGACCATCCCCGATGCGGTCAAACAGGTCAGCGGGAACCGGGGAAGCCAGGTCCCCCAATTTTGTACCGATGAATTCATCAAACTGCCTGTCTGAAATGGCGTCCCATAACCCTTCGGGAACGGGCGCCTCAGCATCTTTGAGTTTGTTGCCGATAAACTGATCAAACTGACCCTCCGACACTTTCTCCCATAGACCGGCCGGCACAGGCGCAGCATGGTCTCTGAGTTTGTCATTGACGAAGTTATCAAATTGGTTATCGCTCATTCTATACAGCAACTTTTTGCAATTGTAATATTTGGTGTTGCAGCATCTTCCGGGCCTTTACTAACTGGCTTCGGCTGGTGCCGGGTTGAATATTCAACATGGTGGCTATCTCCTCATGGCTATAGCCTTCTATCGCATTCAGGTTAAAAACCAGCCGGTATCCATCAGGAAGCTGGCTGATCAGACGCATCAGATCCGATTCTCCCAGATGGGTATATGCCTGTGCATCTATCTGTGGGGCATTCTGACTGTGATCGTCAATGTCCTTGAAATGCAGTTTTTTCTTTTCCAGGTGGCGGATGGCCGTGTTCACCACAATCCGACGGATCCAACCCTCAAATGCCCCTTCAAATTTGAACTGGCCGATGTATTGAAACACTTTGATAAATGCATCCTGTATCATGTCTTCCGCTTCCATAGAATCCTGAGCATATCTGAGACATACACTCATCATCTTACCCGCATATCTGTCAAACAGCATACGCTGGCAACGGGCATCCTGACGGATGCAGCCTTTTATAAGTTCATACTCGTCTGTCACCTGGGGAGTGTTTTGATCGTTTACAAGATAAGATACCCTTGCAAGTTAATTCGTTGCCTTCATTTTTAAATTATTTAACATATTTAAAAATAAAAAATCCCGTAAGTATCAGTTACGGGATTTTATTATAAAGTGTTGATTATTATACTTTTAGAAATTGATCATGGATATAATCCACCACGTTTACCAGGCTTCCGGTTTCTCGGAAAACAGCCAGTTGTCTATCCGCTCCCGTACCGGTTTCAAAGATCCTGGTCACATAATTGATCACATCCCTGCTGCCCAGATCATCCAATACATCATCCACAAAATC
>JAGWTX010000051.1 GCA_028875955.1 Bacteroidota bacterium
TTTGTCCTTCCGCACCCGGACCTTCGTTTTTATATTCCGCATACCTTGCCGTTTTTTCATTCGCAGGATTTTTCCAGTTATCCCATCCCTGTGGCAGTATATGTTTACCCAGATAACAATACAAATAAACCACGCTTGCATAGGGTCGCCAGGGCCGGCCCAGGCTGACTTTGGTAATGGTGGAATCAGCAGTTAAAGTACAATGCCGGAATACATATCCATACGCATGATCCGCAGGCGTGGAGGCGGCCGTAACATGTGAATTTTTCTTACTGATCAGCGTACAGGAATCAAATACCACGGTTGCTGAACCAAAAATGAAATCGGTAGAACCTTCAATTGTACAGTTCCGGAAATAACCACGGCTGTTATCACCACTGGTAAACAGGGTATCCTGGAAACCGATGAGCCTGCATTGATAAAAAACAGCCCTGTCGCCCTGCACCCTTACGGCCACTGCCTGGCCTGCCGTTAAACCTGCGTTGTTTTCGAATCCGATATGAACCGCCAGGAAATCATCTGCCTTCAGAAAAAAGGTTTGTGAATTATACGTGTTGATGAGGGAACCATCGGGTAATTGTTTACCGGTATGGTCGTCATAAACTACCCGGGTGGTATTGGCATCTTCCCCAATCAGACAAACATGGTCCTTGGTGGAGTCCAGTACCAATTTTTCATGATACCTGCCTTTTTTTACATAGATCAGGATCGTTTCCCGGTTATGTTCCGGTACAGCATCAAAAGCAGCCTGAATGGTTTTGAAATCTCCGGTTCCGTCCTGTGCTACGGTATATCGGGTAGCACCTGAAACAGGTATCTGTATGAGAAGAAAGCAACCCATCAGTGAAAATAAAAATGCTTTCATATGTTTATGAATAAAGAATGAATGATAAAAATAGCACACGGATGAAACGGATTAAGCTGATGTAAACGGATTCATCCGCGTCATCCTTGTGCCCATTTCATCTTCTCCGGGATCATTTCTTCCCTTCTAAAAAAATAAGGCCACCCAACTGGCAGCCTTATATGGTTTATCCAATGTATCAAATTTCGGTATTAATAGCCCGGGTTCTGTGTCAGGTTTGGATTGGCATCCCTTGCCGGTTGTGGCAGGGGCAGCAATTCAGATTTTCCGGTAGTGAATCCTGTGGCAAACCTGGATAAGGCCGTTGTATTGATTGCGGCACTTAACCAAACTACCTTGGTGGTATTCGCTGGTGTTGCACTGGGAGCCGCCTTATAAAAAGAGTTCGCCCAGAGCCCGCCACCATAGGTATTGTCATCACTCACTGCTGTTTTGTAATAATACATGGAAGTAGGCAGGGTATTATAAGGAGCCGACAAGTTTGACATGGCCAGCAAAGCGGCTTTGGTTGCTGATAGCTTTGTATTTAACAGGTTCCAGCGGATCAGATCGTATTTGCGTACCCCTTCTCCACCCAGTTCCAGTGAACGCTCTTTGACAATCGCATCAAAAAAAGCGGATTTGCTTAAACCTGCTGGTAAATCCACCGTGGGATTGGGTGTGGTGATCGGTTTACCATAACCCCTTCTTCTTACCTGGTTGACGGCATTATAGGCGGCAGCGGTTGGTCCGTTCAATTCATTATCCGCTTCCGCATACATGAGCAACACATCGGAATACCGGAGTATCTGCCATTTCAAACCAAAATATTGTATCGCATCTGTGGGAGAAACAACGGGATTGGTGATCCAGTCCCTCCTGTATTTACCATCACAGATAGCGGTGATAGCCTGGCCCACTTTGGTGACCCCATCGGCTGCCACATTGTAAACCGCACAGGTAACATCCCTTCTCAGATCGGTGGAATCGAACAAATAAAAATATGTCGGGAGAACATTGATACTTTTATTGCCTTTGCCATTTACGGTGGGTCCGTTATAATAACCCAGCTTGGTATCTTCCGCACCAACCCCACCATAACCACTTGCCTGGAACATCAGTTCACCCTGCGGATCGGCTACGGCACGGGAACCTACCTGGTCTTTCCACAAGGATTTGTAATTGGGGTTCAGGGCATGCTGACCGGAATTGATGATGTCATTACATTCATCCCTTGCAATCTGGTAAAAATTTTGGTAATCGGCGCTTCTTTTCATTGTTCCATCGCTGCGCAGGGAATAACCGCCCCTGAACAAGGCAATTCTTGCACGCAATCCTTTTACGGTTCCCTTGGTAATTCTTTCATCAATCGGATCCCCGATCGCAGAAAGTTCATTACGCCAGGGCACCAGGTCTTCCGCTGTTTTCAGATCAGCAATCAGGTGATTGTACAATGTATCGCGATCGGTTCTCGCAGGAAAGGGATTACCGTTGGCCAGTGTGGAAGCAGGACTAAAATGCGCAGGCAGGTCACCCCAGTTCATGATGGCTTCGAGATAAAACTGTGCACGCAGTGTGAGCGCTTCCCCATACATGCGCTGCAATTGTTTTTTCTGCTGTTCGGTACCACCGGTATACATGGCCATTTTCGGAATATTCGCAATACAGATATTGGCAAATTCGATCCCGGTAAACAACTGGTCAAAGGGTTTGGAAATTTGTGCATTACCGGAAGTGGCCGCATAACGCGCTATGTCTCTCCGGTCGTTATCACCCGAACCGGTTGGTCCCTGCATTTCATCGGTGTCAACGGTATAATACAAACTCAGACGGATTCCGAATCCCTGATCTCCCACCAACCGGCTGTATACGCCGGCAAGGGCTTTATAGGTACTGGCAACATCGCTGAACACGACTTCCGTACTTACATCCGTGATCGGTTGCTGATCCAGGTATTTTTTACAACTGGCCATGAATAACAGCGTTGCTGCTATCATCATCAGACTTAGTTTGGAAAATGGTTTGGTAAGCATATCAAAAAAATTAAAAAGGTTAGGTTAGAAAGTTGCGTTGATTCCAAAAATATAACTGCGGCTTTTCGGATAAGCGGAATAGTCCAGTCCGGGAGTAAGCGGACTGTTCCGTACACTTACTTCGGGATCATATCCTGTATAGCTGGTGAAAACCGCCAGGTTGTTCAACGTAACATAAAAACGCAATCTGCTGATACCGGATTTACCGAGTTTTTTAGCGGGCACGCTATAACCCAGGGTCACATTATTGACACGTAAAAACGAACCGTCTTCTATCGCCCATGAACTGGGATAGAATGCACCCGCACTTTTGATCGGCGACCAGATGGTTGCATTGGCATTCAAAGCAGTCAATTGATCCGGCGAAATGCCGACTACATCTCCCGAGCTATTGACCCATTGGGCAGTTTGACCAGTTGCAGTTACCACTTTCCAACGGTTGGCCATCATCGCCAGTAAATTGGAATTGGGGGTGTACCCATTGGTGAATTCGATCTTATTGGCATTGTAGATATCATTGCCATAAGAGAAATTCAGGAACACGCTCATATCCCAGTTCTTATAGGTAAACTGCTGGTTCCAGCCACCGGTGAATTTGGGTGTCGGATTACCAATCACTTTTCTGTCGTTATCCAGGTCAATCACACCATCCCCATTCAGGTCTTTGAACTTCACCGATCCGGGTTGAACGGTTCCGATAATGTTTTTGTCAGATACCACACCGGCTTTGAGGGTATACACCGATGTGACGGGGTTGTAATCAAAATCAGAAACCTTATAGAAACCATCGTTCACCAGTCCCCACATGGATCCAACGGGATCCCCGATACGGATGATATAATCCGTAGGTTGACCGGAAACACCCCAGCTGGCTGCGGGATAAAACAATTGCTGACCCTGGCCCAGGGCTTCCACCCTGTTTTTGTTAAAGGAGATATTGAAATTGGAATTCCAGCTGAAATCACTTTTTCGCATCACCACCGCATTCAACTGGAGCTCGAGACCCTTGTTGGAGGTCTTTCCTATATTCTGCAACTGGGTACCATACCCATAGGTTGAGGCGATGGGTACATTCAGCAACAGGTTTTTGGCGCTGTTGTTATAATAATCGATACTCAGGCTGATCCTGTCTTTGAAGAGGCTGATGTCCATACCATAGTTTCTGCTCAGGTTGGACTCCCATTGCAGGGATTCATTGACCAGGCCGGATGAATAATAGGCAGTAACCGGTGATCCATTGATACCGTAATAATAAGCGCCATCATTCCGGAAGGTCGTCAGGAACAGGTAATCACTGATCCGGTTATTACCCACTTCACCGATGCTGGCCCTGAATTTCAGATCGCTGATGAAATTTACCTTTTCCATGAATTTCTCATTCTTCACCCTCCAGGCAACTGAAGCTGCTGGGAAATAACCCCACTGTTTTCCGGGTGCAAATTTGGAAGCCCCGTCTGCCCTTACATTGAAGGAGAAATAATATTTGTTCTCATAGGCATAATTCAAACGGCTGAAGAAGGATAGATTGGTATACCGAGATTCAGCCAGTTTGGGATATCCCGTAAAGGAAGTTCCGCTGCTCAGATGCGTGAAAGCATCATTGGGTGAAATCAGGTTGGGATAATTCTTAACCAACTGTGTACTCAGGCTGGTACGCAGGTCATAGGTTTCCTCACCTACCAGGAAATCAAAATCATGTTTGCCTTTGTATTTGTTTACAGAATAAGTCAACACGTTGGAATTGGTGATGGTTTTCCGGGTAGCCGTATCCAGTTCTGCAATGGGTTTTCTGGAACCCTGTATGATGGAATAGGGCGTGATGGAATCGCTGAACTGACGATCGATAAAATTATTATAGTCATATCCGAATGTGGAACGGAAGCTCAGGTTTTTCATGATATTGTAAGAAAGACCGGCGGTAATATTATACTGATCGGTTGATTTCTTGCGGTATTCCGCATTGGCCAGTTCGATTGGATTCACAAGGTTCAGCCCGTTACCCACATTGGGGTCTGCCAGCGGATCCGAATCTCCGATCAACTGGTTGGGAGAAAGAAAGGGTCTGTATTTTACGGCATTCCGTAAACGGTTATACGCCGATCCCTGATCCGAGGATACACCCGCACCGTATACATCCGTATGAATATATCGGGTGGATAGATTGAAACGCAGGTTATCGGTAATGCGGTAATCACCATTGAAGTTCAGCAGATGTCTTTTGTAGGCCGAATTCAGGATAATGGCTTTATCATCATTATACGTATAACCGAAGTTGTATGTGATCTTTTTATTACCCCCCATCGCCGAAACATTGTGCGTCTGGGTGATACCGGTTCTGCCTGCAATCTGATCCTGCCAGTCAACCGCCGCAACATTTTTATAATTGGACAATGTATCCCAGGTTGTGCCAAAATTGTTTCCGAAGTTCACACTATCGGTACTGCTGCCCCTGGATCTTTCCGACTGGTAGATCACATAATCATAGGGTGAAAGCACTTTTAATTTATTGGCCAGTTTTTTTATACCGATAAAACCGTTATAACTTACCAGCAAACGGCCCGGCCTGCCTTTTTTGGTGGTGATCACGATAACACCATTGGCACCTCTGGCACCATAGATCGCGGTTGCTGCCGCATCCTTCAATACATCAATGGTCTGGATATTCTGTGGGGAAAGAGAGGATAAACCGTTTTCCACCTGGACCCCGTCAATGATATACAGGGGTGAATTATCACCGGTAATCGACATACCCCCACGGATCCTTACGCGCACTTCCGCATCGGGTGAGCCTTCGGCGGTGGTGGCTGTAACACCGGCCAGGCGGCCATTGAGGGCTTCGGCGGCTGAGTTTACGGGAATATCCTTCAATTCTTTGGCACTGACACTGGATACCGAAGCCAGCAGGTTTTTTCGTTTGATGGTCTGGTAACCGATCACCACCACTTCATCCCCTTCCTTGGTTTCGGGTGTAAGAGTAACATCAAGTGTAGATCTGCCGTTTAATGCCACCTGCCGTGCAGCAAAACCCACATAGGAGAAACGAAGGGTAGCATTGGCATTATTGACCACAATCCGGTATTGGCCATTTTTGTCGGTAACCGTACCCGCTTTCAGACCGGTGGCGGTTACGCTAACGCCTTCCAGTGCTTCCTTGTCGGCACCGGTGACCTTACCTTTAATTTCAATTTTCTGATCCTGTGCCATCAGATGGTTTGACTGCAGCAGCAGTCCCATCAGTAACAGGCAACACAGGTTTACTTTTTTCATAAGCATACGCAATCGATTTAGACAAACAGGAAAAAATGAATAAGTACTATTATCGGGGGTAATGACAGAAGCGGATGGGGACACAGCCGTAAAAACATAGCTATGTTTCAGAAGACTAGACATGACAAGCAGTTTGGTATAATCGTTTTTGTTTTGGCAGCGGATGTTTTCGCAATGAATCACACCCGATACCAATCCAATTCTACACCTATAAAGACAACAGATAAAGGGAAAATGATTTTTTTTCTACGCAATCGTTCCCGGTAACGTTATCAGGTAAATCAAATTGGACCAAAACCTGTACAGTAAGGCATTTTACGAGGGGTTTTCCCTATTTTTAGAAACCCTTTAACCAACAGATTGCTATGTCTTTATTAAAGCCCCGTCTCAGTTTCTGGCAGATCATCAACATGAACGTTGGATTCTTTGGGATCCAATACAGTTTTGGTCTTCAGCAAAGTGCCGTAAACCCGATATATGATTTCCTGGGAGCCAAACCAGACCAGATTCCCCTGCTAAACCTGGCTGGACCCATGACAGGTCTGCTCATACAACCCATAATCGGCGCCCTGAGCGATAAGACCTGGCATCCCCGTTTCGGGAGAAGAAAACCCTATTTTTTTATAGGGGCTTTGTTTTGCAGTCTTTGCCTGTTTATCTATCCCTTCAGCAGCAGTTTATGGATGGCGGGCGGTTTGTTATGGGTACTGGATGCGGCAAACAACACCGCCATGGAACCCTATCGTGCCTTTATTGCCGATAAACTTCCTCCCACCCAAATGGCAACAGGCTTTTTAACCCAGAGTTTTTTTACCGGTCTCGGCATCACACTTGCCAATATTTCGCTTTTTGCTTTCCAGAAAATAAGTTTTCTGAAACAGACACACGGACAGATCCCCTATTGGGTTTTTGGTTCTTTTTTCCTGGGTTCCCTGTGTTCCATCACATCGGTACTCTGGTCGATTACCAAAACACCGGAGATACCTCCCACTGCAGAAGAACTGGCCGCTTTGAAAGCCAATAAGAAAAGTATTTTCGGCCCGGTCAAAGAAATCATAGAAGCCATCCGGGATATGCCGAAAGTCATGTGGCAGCTGGCGCTGGTGTACCTGTTCCAATGGTATGCCTTGTTTTGCTACTGGCAGAATGCATCCAAAAGCATTGCACAATCTGTCTGGAAAACCTCCCCATCAAAAGATCCCCGGCTGTATGAAGAAGCCGTAGGCTGGGCGGGGTTGGTGAATGGCTGGTACAATGTGATCACATTTTTATCCGCCTTCGGCCTGGTGTTCCTGGCAAAAAAATTCAGTCCGAAAGCCGTGCATGTCATCTGTCTGTTGATGGCGGGTGTGGGTTTATTGGTATTCCCGCATATAGAGAACAAATATCTTTTGTTTGCACCGATGACAGGTTTTGGTATCGCCTGGGCCAGTATGATGGGCGTACCTTATCTGATGGTGGTGAACCAGATCCCCAAAGAAAGATATGGTGTCTATATGGGGATCATCAATATGATGATCGTGATTCCCATGATTCTCCAAACCACCACTTTTGGTTTTGTACTCGATCATTTCCTCGACAATGACCCCGGCAAAGCCATCAGTTTCGGCGGGGTGTTGTTAATCATTGCCTGCATGGCTACGATGCTGATTAAAACCGTAAAACCCAGTGATGAAGAAATGGTATTATCTGGTGGCGGAGGACATTGAGTGGTCTGGCATTTGGCGTTTGGTATTTTGCATTTGGCATTTGGAGGTTGGTGGTTGACATTGAAGTGGTGTGATGCCAATTTTGAATTTTTACTTTTTACTTTTTAATTCTACCCAACAACCAACCCCTATAACGATATGAAAATACTTTGCATAGGTGAAGCACTGATCGATATGATCTGTACGGATAAGGGAAAATCCCTGTCGGAAGGCAATCATTTTTTGAAAAAACCGGGAGGGGCGCCTACCAATGTGGCTGCAGCGATTGCGGCGTTGGGTGGACAGGTGGAGCTGGCAGCCAAAGTGGGCAATGATCCTTTTGGTAACCAGTTGATACAGGTGATGCAGGATTTTGGCGTATCCACGCGGTGGATGTTGCAGGATGATGCCCATTTTACCACATTCGCCTTTGTATCCCTCATGGAAGACGGGGAAAGGGATTTCGTGTTTAACCGCGGTGCCGATGGGGCTTTGAGTCGTGAAGAAGTGGATGGCATTGACCTGGAGGAAGTTTCGATCATCCATTTCGGTTCTGCCACCGGTTTTTTACCCGGTCCCTTGCAGGCTGCCTATCAAAGTATGTTACAGAAAGCCCTGAAAAAAAATATTTTTATCAGCTTCGATCCGAATTATCGTCACCTGCTGTTCAGAAATAATACACAGACATTTATTGACCAATCCTGGAATTTCCTGAATGCCTGTCATTATTTCAAATTGAGTGATGAGGAAGCCATGCTGATCACAGGTGCGCTTTCCGTGGCGGATGCAGCAGCGATCCTGCTCGAAAAAACCAAGGCCGTGTTTACGATCACGCTGGGTAAGGAAGGCACCATGCTTGGGTTCCAGGGCAAAACACAGATCATACCCAGCATCCCGGTAAAACCGGTCGACACAACAGGGGCCGGCGATGCATTTGTTGGCGCTTTGTTGTACCAACTGATGGATAAAAATTTATCCGCTATCCGGCAAATGAAAACGGAAGACTGGCAGAAACTGGTAACCAATGCCAATAAAGCCGGCGCCAGAACCTGTGAATACCTGGGTGCGATGGAAGCATTTAAACACCTGAACAACCAGATATTTGATTAACCATATCTTCTGGAAAAACAAACAAGACAGTCAGTATAACAATGACTATCCCTAAACCAAAAAACATTTCTCGTGTACGAGTATACCTTATTCAACCGCATCCAGCAGCTTTGCGAAAAACACCAGCTGGCCATTGCCGGAAAGGACCAATTGTTTTATACCCGGCTCATCGCCAATACCGCTACCATCCAATCCTTGTTCCATCAACTTTACCAACACCATCCTTCGGGTGCTGCCGCTTTTGAGCAACTGATCGAAAACCTGATCATCGCCCATATCCAACGGCCCGGATCACTGAAACAAAAAGATGAGACCAAGGAAAAAAAAGATTACTGGTACCTAAGCAACGAACTCTGCGGTATGAGTTTGTATGTTGACCGTTTTGCCGGCAGCCTGGCTGCTATGCCGGACAAGCTTCCGTATCTGAAAGAACTGGGCATCAATTTATTGCACCTGATGCCGGTATTCCAAAGTCCGGAAGGTGAAAGCGATGGGGGTTATGCCGTATCGGATTTCAGAAAAGTGGATGCAAGATTCGGAACCCTTGCTGAATTGCAG
>JAGWTX010000660.1 GCA_028875955.1 Bacteroidota bacterium
GATCCGCCACTTCCATTGCATGCAGCAGCAGAAAGGTTTTTTTGTTCTGACGGATATCGCCCCCGACTTCCTTTCCGAATTTTTCGGGGTCGCCAAACGCATCCAGGTAATCATCCTGTATCTGAAATGCTATCCCGAGGTTTTTTCCGAATGCATATAGATGGTCCCTGTTCCCTTCACTGGCACCACCCAGGATCCCGCCCATCTCCAGGCTGGCGGCCAGCAATACAGAGGTTTTAAGACTGATCATTTCTATATAGGCGTCCATGGATACTGAAGGCATTTTCTCAAAATCGATATCCAACTGCTGGCCTTCGCAAACCTCCCTTGCGGTTCTGTTGAAAAGATTGAGTATGGAATGGAGATATTGACCATCGATCGTATTCAGGTATTCATAGGCTCGGATCATCATCACATCACCTGTCAGCAGTGCCGTGTTATTGCCATATTTGATATGAACGGTTTCCATTCCCCTGCGCAGCGGCGCTTCATCCATTATGTCATCATGGATCAAAGTGAAATTGTGAAACAGTTCAATGGCAGTTGCCACCTGGTAGGCATCAGGCTTGATATCGGTGAATAGTTCATTCCCCATCAGACACATAACCGGTCTGATCCTTTTCCCCCCCCATGATAAAAAATATTCACCCGGCTCATACAGACTGGCGGGTGATTGTGGAAAATGTCTGCGATTAAATTGGTCAGCAAATCCGGCTACCAGTTCTTTGAATGTATGCATAGTACAAACCTAAATATAAAACCAAATGTATCCGCAAACTAATCTTAACTATTCTTTGAAACGATTTTGTGGAATTTTGGCACGATTTTGTAAGTGTTAGGAAAAACACTCTTATGAAAAGAATGATTCTTGCAACCATTGTACTGTTTTCAATTGCATCCGCTAAGGCGCAACAGAATCTGGGTTCCGATTATACCACGGCACTGGGTGTAAAAGTTTACCCCGGCGCGATCAGTGTGAAACACTTTATCAATAAGAATGCGGTGGAAGGACTGGGTTATATTTCCTCGGATGGGTTTCGGCTGACCGGGCTTTATGAAGTTCACAACCCATTGGGTAATGTAGCAGGTCTTCGCTGGTATGTTGGAGGTGGAGCCCACCTGGGTATCTGGAGCGATGCCTGGAAAAACAAATACCCGACCCGGGAAGATGGTCTGGCCATTGGGGTAGATGGCATCCTGGGTGTGGATTACAAGATAAAAGGAGCACCACTGAACCTTAGTTTTGACTGGCAGCCCTCTTTCAACATCATTGGCTACAATTATTTTGAAGGCGGCTGGGGAGGATTGGGCGTACGCTATACCTTCTAATACAACTGTGCCTCTGGCCTCCGTGTGAATATATTGATCTCACAGAGGCTCAGAGGCTCAGTTTATGCTTTGAGCGAGAATAAACTATCCACAAATTCATGTTTATCAAAAATGATCAGGTCATCGATCTTTTCACCTACCCCGATATATTTTACCGGAATCTTGAATTGATGGGCGATGGCCAATACCACACCCCCTTTTGCCGTACCATCCAATTTGGTAATGGATATGGCAGATACATCCGTGGTTGCTGTAAATTGTCTTGCCTGCTCCAATGCATTCTGACCGGTGGAACCATCCAGCACCAGCATCACTTCATGCGGTGCATCGGGAACTACTTTCTGTATGGCCCTTTTGATTTTTCCCAGCTCCTCCATCAGGTGCGTCTTGTTGTGCAGACGACCAGCGGTGTCGATTATGACCACATCGGCGTTTTTGGCAACGGCACTGGCTACACTATCGTAGGCAACCGCACTCGGGTCTGAGCCCATGGCCTGTT
>JAGWTX010000661.1 GCA_028875955.1 Bacteroidota bacterium
CATCGGGACGCTCTAGCCAACTGAGCTAACCCCCCAAATAATAAAAAAGAACTTATGACGACCTTCCCGATATCCATCGGGACGCTCTAGCCAACTGAGCTAACCCCCCAAATGACGGACTGCAAATGTATAGGCTGAAAGGGTTCTTCCCAAAAAAATCTGGGGAGCTCCCTTTTTGGTTAAACGGGAGGGTGAAAGGAAAGCCTGGCTGGCAGGTCTTTTGTATATTAGCTACTATGAAAACTGCCAATTTTAGCCTTCTCCTTGCCTTTCTGTTTTATACCCTTCCCCCGATTACCGCACAGACCAAGGATCTCAGGGTTCAGGTTGACAAACCCGGGGCTGATATCCAATCCACGATGTGGGGGATATTTTTTGAAGACATCAATATGGCGGCAGATGGGGGGATCTATGCAGAAATGGTCAAGAACCGCTCCTTTGAATTCAACCAGCCCCTGATGGGTTGGACCGAATTAAACAAGGATAGTAAGGGTGGTAGTCTGCTGGTGATCAACCGGGGTGCCGAATACAGTAACAACCCCCGGTTTTTACGTGTGAAACAGGCAACGGCTGGCAATTACGGACTGTCCAATGAAGGTTTCCGGGGAATGGGCGTGGTTGCCAATCAATCCTATGATTTTTCGGTTCTGGCAAAACTTTCCAAAAACGCAAGCGCCATGATGCGGATCGAATTGGTAAGTGAGGATGGAAAAGTGATCGGTGAATCCAAAGTCATACCCAACCAGGATTATTGGAAAAAATACAAAACAACCCTTCTCTCAACCACAACCGATCCCAAAGCCAGTCTGCGGATCTGGTTTACGGGAACAGGTAGTGTGGATCTGGATATGATTTCCCTTTTTCCAGTAGATACCTGGCAGCATCGTCCGGGTGGTTTACGCAAGGACCTGGTCCAGTTACTCGCTGATCTCAAACCCGGTTTTATCCGTTTCCCAGGTGGTTGTATCGTGGAAGGACGGGACCTCGCCAACCGCTACCAATGGAAAAAAACAGTGGGGGATGTGGATCAGAGAAAACTCATCATCAATCGATGGAATACCGAATTTGATTACAGACCCGCACCCGATTATTACCAGAGTTTCGGTTTGGGTTTCTATGAATATTTTCTACTCGCTGAAGATATCGGTGCTTCCCCCTTGCCCATATTGAATTGTGGCATGGCCTGTCAGTTTAATACCGCCGAAGTTGTTCCGGTGGATCAACTCGATCCCTACATACAGGATGTACTGGACCTGATCGAATTCGCCAATGGCCCCGTCACTTCAAAATGGGGTAAACTACGGGCATCCATGGGGCATCCGGCTCCCTTTCATCTGAAAATGATGGGGGTGGGTAACGAACAATGGGGACCCCAATATGTGGAACGGTATACCTATTTCGCAAAAGCCATCAAACAGAAATATCCGGACATTCAGTTGATCAATAGTACCGGACCCTATTCCGGCGGGGAATATTTCAATTACCTGAATGATACCCTGCGAAAAATGCACGCTGATTTTCTGGATGAACATTATTATAAACCACCGGAATGGTTTTTACAGAATGCAAAACGCTATGACAATTATGACAGGAAAGGGCCCAAAATATTTGCGGGCGAATATGCAGCCCATAGTGTAGGTGTACCCAATGGGGTTACCAAGAACAACTGGCGTTCCGCTCTGGCGGAAGCGGCTTTCATGACCGGTCTGGAACGCAATGCCGATGTAGTAAACATGGCATCCTATGCCCCCCTGCTGGCACATGTGGATGGCTGGCAATGGAGCCCGGACCTGATCTGGTTTGATAACCTGCATGCATATGGCACAC
>JAGWTX010000052.1 GCA_028875955.1 Bacteroidota bacterium
TACACCCGGACAAACCCTCTTAACCGGACAGGTTTCCTTTAACGACTATCGTAATTATCTGTATCTGGCACCGCCCGACGGCTTTCAGAAGAATGTTAACCTGAATACATCATTATCCATTTCGAAATTTAAAAACCCGTTGTTACTCAGTGGATTTGGATTTAGTTATTCCTATAGTTATTCGCAAATAAAATCGAATGCAACTCCTTCTGAACAGAAATCCAATCAAAACTCCTTTCATTTTTTTTATACACGTTCCAAGTTGAAAAGCCTTGCAAAAAATCTGTACCTGAGTATTTCGGGAAATGCAGGGATTACTTATTCACATAACAGATCCCGGGTAGATAACGGGTCAACCGGTTATGATGGGAATGCATTGGGAGGGGAAGTATACGCTGGTTTGGGAATGGTATACAAGATGGATAAGCACTTCCTGGCAAACCTGAGTCTTTCGAATTTATTAAACCTGTCTTATTTAGGAGGACACCTTGATACATTCAATCCTGCTGATCAATATCGTATTATATCCCATACTTTCCAATTCCAAACAGGATTTACCAATTTCTCATTAAGTAATATCGTATTCGGAATAAGTTATCTGATCCCGTAAGCCGGATAGTGTAAATGGCTTGTATCAGCTTTTTAAAGACTCTACCAGGTCGATATACTGTTGCATGGCACCAGCTTTATCCAGTCCTTTTAGTTTTTCCCAGGCTTCGTGTTTGAATTTGGCTACAAAATCAAAAGCATTGGATGGACCACTGTTGGTGTTATCTCCTTCTGTGGCTTGTTTATAAAGCGCATAAAGCTTTAACAGCGTATCATTATCGGGTTTGCTGGCCAGTGTCTTGCTTGCGGCAACGGCTTCCTGAAACAATTCAATTAGTTCCATACATTCTTTTTAATATGGTAAGTTAAGCAACACAGGGTATACAACCAATTATTCCAGGGAAGCCAGCAATCTGGCACCTTCCGCTTTCAGGGGAATGTCTTCGGAAGTACGGGTGGGTAATCTGACAAGTTTCGTGAGAACTTCAATTGCCTGTGCCGGTCTGTGATTTTCCTTATAGGCTTTGGCAAGATCCAGGTAATTATTCACGAAATAGGGAGCCAGGGTTTTGCATTTTTCCATATAAACTATGGCCTTATCAAGGGTTCCTTCGGGCAATCCGCCATAAAACAGTTTTACGGCAATTTTTTTGATGCCGGATAAATTGGCCATTTCATATTGCCATTTACCCATGGTATAATTGGCTTTGGCATGATTGGGATTGATCGCCAGGGCTTTCTCGCAATAATAATTCACATCGCGTACATAACCCACGATCTTCTTATTCTCCGTTTCCACATCCGTCATCTTTCCCGATGCCATGGCCAATGCATAACAGGCATCCGCCTGGCTGCTATCCGATTGAAAGGCGCGGTTGGCAAAGGCCAATGCGGATTCATAATACAGTCTTTTGGTGTTTTTATCGGTGGCCAGGTTTCCCAGCATCACATTCAACTCGGTACATTTGACCAGTGACTTCACCTGATTGGGCTCGGCTAACAATACCTGTTTGTATTTTGCCAGGGCATCCGATTCCTTTTGTTGTTTTTCAAGGTTATCCGCCTCTTTCAGCAGGATATTGATGTCCTGTGCGGAAACCAATCCACTAAACAAAAACAGAAAGCCGGCAAGAATCCATTTCTTCATGAGCGAATGCATTTACAATTGACTTCTTTTGAGTTCAAATCCCACACCCACCGATCCCTGCATGCGGGAAATGGGCGGGAACAATTTTTTGATCGTAATCCTGACTTCTTCTGCCAATGAAAACTGCTGAAGAATCTCCAGCGCCATTTCCGATACTACCGTTTCCAGTAAGGGGGTAGGAACCGCCATTCTTTTTTTGACCAGATCGTACACAGCCACATAATCAATCGTATCAGCCATGTGCAGGACCGGTAATTTTGGCGAATGATGCAACAGGGTAATATCCAGGATAAAGGTATTGCCCAATACTTTCTCCTCCTCATATATCCCATGATGCGCTTTGAACTGAAGGTTGTGAAGATGGATCGAAAGCATGGGTAACAGTTTGTAGTTTGTAGTTTGTGGTCTGTAGTTGTGGATGGTTGCGAAAAAACAACTACAAACTACAGACCACAAACCGTTTAAGCAATGCCTTTGGCACTTAAATAACGTTCTGCATCGAGCGCTGCCATACAACCGGAGCCTGCTGCAGTGACTGCCTGGCGATAGGTTTTATCCTGTACATCACCAGCTGCAAAAACGCCTTCCACATTTGTTTTTGAAGTACCCGGGATGGTCTGGATATATCCGGTTTCATCCATCGTGATGTATTCCTTGAAAATATCACTGTTCGGCTGATGCCCGATGGCCACAAAAAAAGCACTTACGGGTATTTCCGTTTTTTCGTTTGTGCCGGTATTTTTGATTCTTACGGCTTCCACTTTTTTCTCACCGAGGATTTCATCTGTTTCGCTGTTCCAGTAAACTTTGATATTGGGTGTGCTGGTAACCCTGTCCTGCATCACTTTACTGGCACGCATTTTATCCCTGCGCACAATCATGTGTACGGTGGTGCACAGTTTAGACAGATAGAGGGCCTCTTCTGCAGCAGTATCGCCGGCACCCACAATGGCCACTTCCTTGCCCTTGAAAAAGAATCCGTCACAAACCGCACAGGCACTCACACCATACCCGTTCAGTCTTTCTTCACTGGGAAGCCCCAGCCATTTTGCCGAAGCACCGGTACTGATGATAACGGAATCGGCTTCAATCAGTTTCTCTTCATCGATCCAGACTTTATAGGGTTGCTGACTAAAATCTACTTTGGTAGCCAATCCATAACGGATATCCGCACCCATACGGGCAGCCTGTTTTTCAAAATGTACCATCATTTCCGGACCCTGGATCCCTTCGGGATAACCGGGATAGTTTTCCACTTCGGTGGTGATGGTCAGTTGTCCTCCGGGTTGAATACCCTGGTATAAAACCGGTTTCATGTTAGCCCTGGCTGCGTAAATCGCAGCGGTATAACCAGCTGGTCCTGACCCGATGATCAGTACATGCACTCTTTCTACAGAATCATTTGCCATACATTCATTTTTATATTAGACGAACAAAATTATCATTCCCTTGCATACGGCAAGACTTGGTTTTTCACAAACCCCCTTTATTTGGGGATAATCAGCTTTCGATACTGGGCTGCATAACCGCAAAACGAACCCAGTGCCCCATTGCTGATATTGCCCAACACTTTTCCTGGCGATGAAAACGGGTTTCCGATGGACTGATAGGAAAATTCCCAGGTACGCCAGAAATCATAAGTGGCTTTATCGATATTGCAAAATTTCACAGTAACCGTATCCCCTCTTTTGAAAAAACCATATTCCCCTGTATCCAGTTTCTCATTCCGGTTAACGCCTCTGTCAACCTGGATATCATAGGTCTTGCCATCAATTATCTGATCATCAAATACACTATTCAGTCCGGGGAAAAACGGGCCCTGGTTGGTTTGTGTAAAATACCGGATATAGTTGCCATATCCCGGTGGGTCAGTTATCCTGGACATGAGTACCGCTTTGATTGAATCGGATTGAAAAGGCGCGGGTTTCCACCAGAGTGAGTCGATCCTTTTGGTCAAAAGGGGAATACCGGTTGTGGCTTCATAGGTTTTCCCATCAGCCTGGATCGTTAATGAATATGTCTTTCCCATGGTTCCGGTAAACAGATTTCCCGGAGCCGTACTGTAATAATAGGCGGCATAGCCTCCGGAGAAGGACAGTTTATATTCCTGCAGGGGAATCGTTTGAGAACCGTCGGATAGGGTTACCGTGGCATTGTGTACAAAGGAATTATTGAGTGTTGCTGTGTCAATGGTTGAGAAATAATCCAGCGAATGCGATAATGCCACCAGGGGTGCTTTCCCGTTTTCGATTTCGGCATCCACCACCAGTTTGGGGGACTGTTGGTTGGGTTCAATGTTGAGTGTCTTTTCACAGGATAGCAATCCCATGATCAACACCCATAAACAGAACCCTTTTTTCATGCTGCAAAATTAGTTTAACCTCTGCAAAGCCATTCTCATCACTCTGTTAAGAATTGTGAACGGCTGCCAAAACAAAGCCCCTCTGTTTCCAGAAGGGCTTCACAATAAGTATCGTTGGAATTACCCCAGATATGCTTTTAAGGCATTGCTGTAACGGGCTTTCTGTAAACGTTTGATAGCTCTTTCCTTGATCTGGCGGATACGCTCCTTGGTCAGGTCATATTTCATTCCGATCTGTTCGATGGTAACGCCATTTTCGCCATCCAATCCAAAATAGGCGTTTACGATTTCGGCTTCACGCGGACTCAGGGATTTCAGCACCCTTCTGATCTCTTCCCGCAATGAATCCTTCATCACATCCTCATCGGTATCATCACTGCCTTCCAGCAGATCGCCCATGGCAACATCTTCCGCTTCATGAACGGGTGCATCCAGGGAAGTATGACGGGTATTGCTCTGGAAAATATTGTTGATTTCGGTTTCGCTCATTTCCAGGATTTCAGCCAGCTCTTCGGTGGAAGGCTCCCTTTCATGCTCCTGTTCAAAAGCCATATAGGCTTTGTTGGCCTTGTTATAGGTTCCGATCTTATTCTGGGGTAAACGTACCAGTCTTCCCTGCTCGGCCAAAGCCTGCAGAATGGACTGACGGATCCACCAAACCGCATAAGAAATGAATTTAAATCCCTTGGTTTCATCAAAACGTTGCGCCGCTTTGATCAGACCCAGGTTACCCTCGTTGATCAGATCGCTCAGAGAAAGCCCCTGGTGTTGGTATTGTTTAGCCACAGACACCACAAATCGCAGATTGGCCTGAACCAGTTTATCCAGCGCGCGTTGGTCACCCATTTTGATCCGTTGCGCAAGAGTGGTTTCCTCTTCCGGTGTGATCATGGGTATTTTTGAAATTTCCTGCAGATACTTTTCAACGGCTTGCGAGTCACGGTTGGTAATCTGTGTAGCGATTTTGAGCTGCCTCATGATGTAGAATTACAATTTATATATGGTAAACGACTTTAAGACCCTTTTTGTTTTACAAACGCTGTCAAAGAAATCGTAAATTTCTAAGCTAAGCCTTCTCAGAAGCCTGCAAAGGTACGTTGTAACATCGATTTATGCCAGCTTTTGTGGAAAAACTTACGTAAATGGGCAAAAAAACGCAAAGCTTATCACCCGATCTGCAAAATTAACCTGCTGAAGAAGATGTTAGAACTTCGGTTTCAAGCTATCTTCGCAAACTTATGATAGATTATCGTTCGGATACCGTAACCCGTCCTACGCCGGCTATGCTCGAAGCCATGATGAGAGCCCCCATTGGAGATGATGTTTTTGGTGAAGACCCTTCCATAAATCAGCTGGAAGCCATGTCTGCCAGTCTTTTTGGAATGGAATCTGCTGTTTTTTGCCCCAGCGGCACCATGACCAATCAAATAGCGATAAAATGTCATACGCAACCCGGAGATGAAGTGATCTGCGATCGTTTGTCGCATATTTACCAGTATGAAGGGGGTGGAATTGCCTTCAATTCTGGAGCTTCTGTGAGATTGCTGGAAGGGAACAGGGGCAGGTTAACCGCAGATCAGGTGCGTGAATCTATCAATCCGGATGATGTGCATAAACCGGCCTCAACCCTGGTATCACTGGAAAACACCGCCAATCGTGGCGGGGGTAGTTGTTATGATTTTGCTGATATTCAATCCATTAAAGAAGTTTGTTTACAAAATAATTTACGCCTGCACCTGGATGGCGCCCGGTTATTCAATGCATTGGTGGCAAAAAATGAGACCTGCCGGCAATATGGGGAAGTCTTTGATTCCATCTCCATTTGTTTGAGTAAGGGTTTGGGTACACCGGTTGGCAGTGTATTGATTGGCAACCGCCCGTTTATCAAAAAAGCCCGTCGTATCCGCAAGGTATTTGGCGGTGGGATGCGCCAGGCAGGAATCCTGGCTGCTGCCGGTATTTATGCCCTGGAACACCATGTCAGCAGGCTGGCTGAAGATCACCGGCATGCACAGGAAATCTTGGCTGCTATCCGTACCAAAGATTTTACCGGTGACATCCTGCCGGTGGAAACCAATATCATCATTTTTGAGGTCAGGGGCAGGTTTACGGCTCCTGAGCTGGCAGCCAGATGCAAGGAGGCCGGCATTTTTGTGATGGCCATCTCCCCTACACAGATCCGGATGGTGGTGCACCTGGATATCAGCCCTGCAGCCGTAGCCCAGACCATCGCTTTCCTGAACAGTATTTAGTGTTGAAGAGAAGAAAATAACCCCATATGTTACCCAGAATTAATCCTACCAATACGCAAGCCTGGTTCTTACTGAAAAAGCACCACGAGGAAGAAATGAGCCGCCGTCACATGCGTGACCTGTTTTCCGCAGATCCCGAGCGTTTTCAAAAATTTTCGATCCGTCTGAATGAGCTGCTTTTTGATTATTCCAAAAATATCATCAACCAGAAAACGCTCCAGTTGCTGTTACAGCTGGCTGAAGACTGTAAGTTGAAAGAGGCGATTCATGATATGTTTGCTGGTATCAAGATCAACGAAACTGAACACAGATCCGTCCTTCACACAGCGCTGCGTAATTTTTCCGATACGGCCATTTTGGTGGAGGGAAAAGACATCATGCCCAGGATCCGCAAAGTGCAGCAACAGATGAAGGATTTCTGTGAAGTGATCCACAATGGGAAATGGAAGGGTTATACGGGAAAGAAGATCCGATCTATCGTGAACATTGGCATTGGTGGCAGTGACCTGGGGCCCTTTATGGTTACGGAAGCGCTTCGTCCTTATTGGGTAAAAGGCATCCAGACCTATTTCGTCAGCAATGTGGATGGCACACAGATAGCAGAGACCCTGAAAAAACTGGATCCGGAAGAAACGCTTTTCCTGATCGCCTCCAAAACCTTTACCACACAGGAAACCATGACCAATGCACATACCGCCAGGGATTGGTTTTTGCAGAAGGCAAAGGATAAGGCGATGGTGGCCAAACATTTTGTGGCCTTAAGCACGAATGAGAAAGCGGTTACTGAATTCGGCATTGATAAGGCGAACATGTTTGAATTCTGGGACTGGGTTGGGGGTCGTTATTCCTTATGGAGTGCCATTGGCTTATCCATCGCACTGACGATCGGGTATGACAATTTCGACGAATTGCTGCATGGTGCATTTGAAGTGGATGAACATTTCCGAAAAGAAAAATTTGACAGGAACATACCTGTGCTGATGGCTTTACTGGGGATCTGGTATACCAATTTCTTCGGGGCGCAGAGCGAGGCGATCCTGCCCTATGATCAATATATGCACAGGTTTCCGGCCTATTTCCAGCAGGGCAATATGGAGAGTAACGGGAAAAGCACGGACAGAAGCGGGAATCCGGTGAATTATGCAACCGGACCGGTTATCTGGGGAGAACCCGGAACCAACGGGCAACATGCATTTTATCAACTGATACACCAGGGCACCTGCCTGATCCCCTGCGATTTTATCGCACCCGCTATCAGTCATAATCCTATCGGGGATCATCATGTAAAACTATTGTCCAATTTCTTTGCTCAGACAGAGGCGTTGATGAACGGGAAAACCGAAAATGGCGTGAAAGTGGAAATGATGAAGGCTAACAAAACGGAAGATGAGATCAAAAAACTGGCACCTTTTAAAATTTTCGAAGGCAATAAACCCACCAATTCCTTTCTGTTAAAGGAAATCAATCCCCGTTCACTGGGCAGCCTGATCGCGTTGTATGAACACAAGATTTTTGTGCAGGGTGTTATCTGGAATATTTTCAGTTTTGATCAATGGGGTGTGGAACTGGGCAAACAATTGGCCAATGAGGTATTGCCCGAATTAAGCCATCCGGATCCCGTGCAATCGCATGATGCCTCTACCAACGGGTTGATCAATGCCTTTAAGGAATTCACCAAAAAATAGATTTTTCTAAACGATGTGTTTATGGAAGATATACTGATCAGGCCCATACAGCCATCAGATGATGCTGTGATGGCATCCATCATCCGCCGCAGTCTGGAGGAATTTGGCGCCAACAGACCGGGTACGGTTTATTTTGATGAGAGTACCGATCATTTATTTTCCCTCTTTCAGGAGAAACCCGGTTCGGCCTATTTTGTGGCTGAAAAAAATGCAGCGATCCTGGGGGGTGCCGGCTTTTATCCTACGCAGGGCTTACCTGCTGAAACCTGTGAACTGGTAAAAATGTACCTGAAACCCGAAGCAAGGGGTTTGGGGCTGGGCCGGAAGCTGATCCAGCATTGCCTGACAGCGGCCCGAAATGCAGGTTATTCCTCCATCTATCTGGAAACCATGCCCGAACTGAAAAAAGCCATCCGGGTATATGAAAAATTCGGGTTCACATATCTGAATGGCCCGATGGGTAATTCGGGTCACAACGGATGTGATGTCTGGATGAAAATGGAACTGACATAAAAACAGCCGCAATTGCGGCTGTTTTTATAACTATCAATATTGTTTGATCAAATTACCATTTGTCCACTTCTTCAGAAGCCAGGTTGGAAGCAGCATCATCTGCAGCTGGAATGGAAGAAACCGGTGTTGGATTTGTTTCAGCCACCCTGTCTGCAACGGGTGCCGCATCTTCGATCACGGCAATTTCGGTTACCGCAGCGTATACCTCACCCTCCGGCATCTCACTGCCCTCCGATTCATTGTATTCATGGTTGAAGGCATCAAAGTCAAAATCAGGCATCAGGTCAGTTTTCACATAATCAATGGCTTCACCCAGTGCTTTGATAAACTTATTAAAATCTTCCTTGTACAAAAAAATCTTATGCCTGTCATAGCCATTGTCGTCAAAACGTTTCCGGCTTTCTGTAATTGTCAGGAAATAATCATTACCCCGGGTTGCCCTTACATCAAAAAAATAGGTTCTTCTTTTACCTGCTCTGATCCTTTTGCTGTATACACTTTCCATTTTTTTGTCGTTATTCTCGTAGGCCACAGTTGTTGTTTTTGGTTTTCTAATTAAGTGTTACAAATATAGGATTGTTTTATAATTACCAAAATTTTAAGGAAATCTATTAAACCCGGCTAAATAAGCCCGCAAAAAAGGGTATTGCAACAATTTACTATCTTATCGATCTCCCTGCATTCTCAGGATATTTCAGCTGTAGTCTGGTTTTCCGTCAACTGCATCCGGTAGAGTTCTGCATAATAGCCGTTTTTGGCCATCAGGGTTTCATGGGTGCCCATTTCGGCCAATTCCCCATTGTCGAGCACGATGATCTTATCAAAAGGGAAGGATGAAAAGATCCTGTGGGTGATGACGATGGCCGTTTTATCATTCAGATACCGGTACAGATTCCCAATGATCTCATTTTCGGTTTTGGCATCCACAGCGCTGAGACAGTCATCAAATACCATGATCTCGG
>JAGWTX010000053.1 GCA_028875955.1 Bacteroidota bacterium
GGCCGGATTCACCAGCAGTGGCGCATTGAAGTACTGTGAGAAATGCAGATCCTGTGCCTGACTTGTCAAAAAAAGAAAAGTCAGGATAATTGTAATGCCTATGTTTAATTTTCGCTGCATGATCAGATCATCTTAATAAAGTTATGTCACCCTTTTTGGTTGCCCTCTGTTTACTGCTGAATTCCACTACCAGTGTATAATGATATACATCCTGCGGTTGTCCCTTACCATTATAGGTACCATCCCATCCTTCATTCTGGTTGGAGCTTTTGTACACAACGGTTCCCCAACGGTTGTAAATGGTCCATGTCATTTGGGAAATCCCGAAACCTTTTACATAGATCCTGTCGTTCTGTCCATCCCCGTTGGGCGAGAAGGCATTGGCCACATCCAATACGCTGTTTATCGTAACCGGAATATCCTGGCAGGTGGTATCACTACAACCTGCATTATTAAATGCAACCAGACAGGTGTTAAATGTTCCGGATGCATTGTATAAATGAGCTACGGTGCTATCCGAACGGTTGATCAGCAGACTGTCACCATCCCCGAATATCCATTTGAACCTCGTTCCGCCTATGGAACTATTTAAAAATTCAACCGGCGTATTGGGTTTGGTGGGATCCGGTGAAAAACTGAATGACGCTTTGGGAATATCACTCACCAATATGGGGATGAGGGCGGAAGTATCTGACTTGTTGCAGGTATTGGTATCTGATGCAATCAACCGGACGTTATACGTTCCAGGAATCGTATAACTATGTATGGGTTCTGTCTGTGTAGATGTGGTACCGTCGCCGAAATCCCAGATAAAATCAGTACCCCCCTGAGAAGTGTTGGTAAATACAGCATTGTAGGGTAAGCAACCAACGGCCGGTGTGGTAAACTGTGCTTTTACATTCGGTGAAATCCGTATCTGTTTGATCAGGCTATCCGGTTCATTACAATAATTGGAATCGATCAGTATCAGTTTTACATTATAGGTCCCACCGGCTGCATAGGTATGGGTCACTTTTCCGCCACCTGCCAACTGCGTGGTACCATCCCCAAAATCCCAACGGAAACTATTGTTTTGAAAGGGTTTTATTGCCTGCGAAGTGTTGTCAAATTCATACGCCAGCGATGCACAGGGAGGTAGCTTGGTGGCGATGAATGACAGGGCCACTTCATCATTGCGGACCCGCATGCGGATATAGGCCGTATCCGCAATATTGCAACTGCTGGAATCCACCGAGATCAGTTTTACCCGGTATAATCCAATCGTATTGAAGGTATGCGATATGGTAGGAACCGTGGTCGTAACCGAAGGAGAACCATCATTGAAATCCCAGATATATTGCTTACCCATGGCCATGGTATCGGTAAAGTCTGCCACCAACGGAACACAACCGGAAGTATCCCTTACGATGCCGTTTATGGTGGCCTGTATGCCTGCACCGATTCCAGCCAGGTTAAAGGCAATTTTTATGGCTGCCAGGTTACAATCGGATGCCCGGTTGAATTGAGACCACACACCCGGAGTCGTCGGGAAAGGGGGTTTCTGCGAGCCGCAATTGGCGCAAATGGATTGGTAGATCACACCATTGCGGTCAAAGCGGCTGGTGCCTCCGTCAACATGTTCACCAAAACCACCGTTCTGCCCGAAAAAACTTCCGTACAACTGTGATTTCGCATCCTTTTCCAGAACGAAAAAATAAAAGTCGCTGTTATCAGTTGTCTTCTGATAAGCATCCGCTGTAATGGGTAATCCCCGGGTGCCCGCATTGGGAAAACCTTCGAGTGAATTGGTGGTTCCCCCCCATCCGGAAACATAGACGTTCTCACAACGATCCACCAGGAAGGCGGTTGGAGAAATATTCGGGCTCGCATTACCGGTACCGAACACAGTTGAATACACAAAATCAGAAAGATCGGGTTTCAGTTTTGCAATAAACTGTCTGCCATTTGTCTGGGAAAATGCAGCATTGATCACCGGCCAGTCGCCGGTACTGGTTCCTGAAATATAAGGGAACCCGTATTTATCAAAGCCGATCCCGTAAATGATATCAATGCCGGTTGTACCAAAAAAACCATCTCTGATCAGGTTGCCATCGGGTGTAAATTCCGCTATGAATCCATCGGCACCCCCACCCTGGTAAACAGGGTATTTAGTCCCTGCTTTATTACCGGGAAAATTAGCACTTGCGGTGGCACCGGCCACATACAGATTATTGGTCAGAGGATTGATCGCCAGTACAAAACCCGCATCATCATCACTCCCACCCATCAGCACACTAAACAAAACGGAATTCAGATCAGGGGATAATTTGAGAATGACGGCATCCTGCGCCCTACCGGCTGCATTGGCTGCACCAAGCGTGGTTTGCGTGGAAACCGATGTGGTGGGAAAATTCTTGGACTGCGTACAGGAAGCGAAATAGATATTATTTGCAGCATCTACGATGACTTCACTTCTGGCATCATCCCCATAATTCCGGTCAATGGATTCCGCACCCCTGGTAGGATATTTGTGACGGATGTTGACGCCATCATCACCTGTACCGCCAATACGAACCGAACCGATCAGATCCGTTCCTGCTGCATTCAGTTTGGTAACCACAATATCCCAGCCTCCCAGTGATCCATTGCTATAAGTTTGCAGACTCCCTTTCACGGGATAATCGGAAGAAGTGGATCTTCCTGCAATAATCAGGTTCCCGCTATTATCCACCACCAGACTATGGGGTTGTTCATTGCCACTGGCTCCCCCGAGATAGGTTGCATAAATCCGGTTGGTGCCGGTGGGATCAAATTTGATGATACCCATATCATACCCACCCTGTTCTCCGGTACTATTGCTTCCCCCCTGGTAAAATTGTTTGAATGCCCCATTGTTGGTCGGGAACCCTGAAACAGGAATCCCAAAAACGATACCCCCTGCATAAAAATTACCCGCATTGTCATAAGTGGCCGTATACCCCCAGTTATCGGCAGTGCTTCCCGTAAAAGTGGAGAAGATGAGCTGCGGATCAATCACCAATGTCTGATCCGGTGTATAGGAACCTGCCAACCGGAACTGTACGATGTTTCCCTTCACATCGAAACTGCAGGGAATTTCCTTGCGGCCATTCTCCCCCAGCTGATAGGAATAAGGCTGGTTCTCCACTACATCGTCTACAGAGGTTTTTACCTGCAGGGAACCTTCTTTTATTTTCAAGCCATCCACCCCATCAAAATAGAGGGCAATCCGGGATGGATCCCCACCCGGGTGTACAATAAAATCATATTTCAAAACACCATTGGTGGTATAATACCGAACATCAATATTCGGATATACATTCTGATAGGTAACACCCAGATAGGTCTTACAGTTCCTTGCCCATTTGGTAGCATCATTCCCGATAAAATAATTGGAATAGGTTGCTTCCGCCTTATCCGGAATGATCACCGGATGCGGATTGGCATTCAGAAAACGGACGGCATAGGCATGGCCCCTGAGTGTTATGGGACCCGTTTCTTCGGCGGGAAGTGGTAATGATTCATGGGAGACAGCTGCTTTCCCGTTTTGCGAAACGGTTGCTGCAGGATGTACGCCATGCGCTGCTTCATTTCTTCGGCTCAGATCCTGCTGGTTATAGAGTATCACGCGATACCCGTCGTTCTGTAAGAGAAATGACCCGGTTGTCATATCACCTTTAAAACGTATGGTCTTATCCCACTGCCCTTTATTTTCAACAAATTCCAGATAGTTCTGTGAATAGGTATTACCATACAAGAGCACCAGCAACAAAATCCTTCCTATTGTTTTCACTCTTGCCACCCTGTTTTTTTTAAAAGTTACGATTTATATACGTTTTTCCGGTTGTTTGGTTTAGAAATCAATGCGGTAAAACGGCAAGAATTAACAATTGGCTTTGCTTTGGATTCCTTATAACCCAACCAGCCATCCTTAAGAGATCTTTGACCATCCGTGTGTGGCTGTTTGAGATTGCAGGAACTTTTTTAACTGCAAATTCTTTGCCATACTCAGGGTATTGTCTTCTTCTACTATTTTTTCTGCAGCAGTTTTTGCCAGTTCCAGCAAATCACGGTCCTGTACAATATCAGCCAGCCTGAAATTCAATGCCCCACTCTGCCGGGTTCCCTGAATATCGCCCGGCCCCCGGATCTCCAGGTCCTTTTCAGCAATTTTAAACCCATCATTGGTTGCGCACATTATCTTGATACGTTCCCTGCCTTCCCTGCTTACTTTACTACCCGTTAATAATATGCAAAAACTCTTCTCCTTACCCCTTCCTACCCTGCCCCTGAGCTGGTGTAACTGGGATAGTCCGAATTTTTCCGAACTCTCAATCACCATTACCGTGGCATTGGGCACATTCACACCCACTTCGATCACCGTGGTACTTACCATGATATGGGTATCCCCCTTTACAAACCGGGCCATATTGGTTTCTTTCTGCTCATTCGGCTGACGTCCATGCACCATGCTGATCCGGAATTTGGGTTCGGGGAAAAAACTTTTCACCTGCTCATATCCCTGCATCAGGTCTTCATAACTCATCTTTTCACTTTCTTCAATCAAGGGATAGATAAAATAGGCTTGTCTGCCCTTATCGATCTCAGATCTTACAAAATCCATCACTTTGGCCCTCGCGGTTTCAAAACGGTGAACAGTTGTAATGGGTTGCCTCCCCGGAGGCAGTTCATCCATGATACTATAATCCAAATCACCATAAGCCGTCATGGCCAGTGTTCTCGGGATGGGTGTTGCGGTCATCACCAACACATGGGGCGGTATGGTTGCTTTTTCCCAAAGTTTGGCCCTTTGCGCTACACCAAAGCGATGCTGTTCATCAACGATTACCAATCCCAGATTTCTAAATTGTACCACTTCTTCGATTACCGCATGCGTTCCAACTACAAAATGAATGGTATCATCCAGCAGACCCTGTAATATTTTTTTCCTGGCTGCCGTTTTGGTACTGCCGGTAAGCAAAGCCACTTCAACCGGCATTTCCCTGAGCAGTTCCGTTATACCGGCATAATGTTGTTGTGCCAGGATTTCAGTGGGTGCCATCAAACAGCTCTGGAATCCATTATCGGCTGCCAGTAACATACTAAGGAGCGCCACAATGGTTTTGCCGCTGCCTACATCCCCCTGTAACAACCGATTCATTTGCCGGCCCCTTCCCGTATCTGTTCTGATTTCCTTTAATACCCTTTTCTGGGCACCCGTCAATGAAAAAGGGAGATAGTTGGCATAAAATGTATTGAAATAATCACCCACTTTTTCAAAGACAACACCTTTACTCTTGGTATGTCTTTCCAGTTTCACCAGTTGCAATCTTATCTGGGCAATCAGGAACTCTTCAAATTTCAATCGCCGGAAAGCTTTCTCCGCCCATTCAGGTGATTGTGGGAAATGAGCCTGCCGGTAGGCTTCATACCGCGACAGCAATCCCAACTGCTGTACCCATTCATCCGGCAAATTTTCCGGCAGGTCGCCGGGTTTGATAAGAGAGAATAAAACTTCCGTGCATTTGCCCAATTGTCTTCCGTTAAACCCCCTGGCTTTTAACTTTTCCGTACTGGGATATACGGGTTCCAGAAAATTTTTTACACCCGGTTTTGACAGAACCAGGGGCTCGATTTCGGGGTGAACCATTTGCGGTTTTCCGTTAAAAAAACCCGTTTTCCCAAATACCAGGTAATCACTCCCGATATGCAAATTTTTAACCACCCAATTGATACCCTGGAACCAGGTAAGTTCCAGGATACCTGTTTTGTCTTTCAATTTCGCCATCAGGCGTTTGGCCCTGCCGGCTCCTACGGTCTCATAACTAAGCAGGGTGCCTGCAACCTGTATATAGTCGGTTTGCGGACTGATCTCCTGAATGGTATTCAGCTGGGTCTTATCAATGTGCCGGTTGGGAAAATGATTGAGCAGGTCTCCGAATGTAAAAATCTCCAATTCTTTTTTGAGCATATCTGCGCGCAGCGGACCAATCCCTTTGAGGTATTCGATGGGAGAAGATAATATGGAGGCGTTACCGGAACTCATGTAAAAGAAATCAACAAGTGGATCAGCGAATTAACGGATTGTTATCTGGATTACCAATAATGAATCAACGGTTACAACGTAACAGGGTCACCCCATCCCTTGCGAATCGGGTAATCTGGTGATTGCCTGTCTGCCAACAAAAAATACGGATGCAATTCCCGATTCCCGACTCCCGAAACGTATCTTCGTCCCCATGGAAAAAGAGGTTGTACTGAGTGGTATCCGGCCTACAGGATTTCTGCACCTGGGAAATTATTTTGGTGCCATGCGAAACTATGTGCGCATGCAGGATGATTATCATTGCTATTTTTTTGTTGCCAACTGGCATAGTCTCACCACGCATCCTGACACAAAGGAATTAAGAAACAGTGTTCACCGGGTGATTGCAGAAAATATTGCCTGCGGTCTGGATCCTGAAAAAGTGGCATTGTATATCCAGAGTGATGTTCCCGAAATCGCGGAGCTCTATCTGTATCTGAACATGCTGGCCTATAAAGGCGAACTGGAAAAGACGGTTACTTTTAAAGAAAAAGTAAGGTTACAACCCGAAAATGTCAACGCAGGTCTGCTTACCTATCCCGTTTTACAGGCAGCGGATATCCTGATACATCGTGCTGTAAAAGTACCGGTGGGAAAAGACCAGGAACAGCACCTGGAAATGGCAAGAAATTTTGCCGAACGTTTTAACTACCGGTATGGTGAGGTATTGCCCCTGCCCTATGCATTTAATTATGGGGGAGAACTGGTCAGGATCATGAGTCTGGATGGAACGGGTAAAATGAGTAAGAGTGAAAACCAGCTGGCTACGCTTTATCTGGCCGATACCGACGATAGTATCCGCAAAAAGATCATGAAGGCAAAAACAGACCAGGGACCTGCCGAACCCAATTCTGTCAAACCGGATTATATACAGAATTTATTTACTTTAATGGGATTGGTCAGTACACCCGATACCCTGCAGAAATTTGAAGCGGATTTTGCTGCCAGTTCAACCGGCAATTGCCTGATCCGCTATGGGGATATGAAAAAACAACTGGCTGAGGACATGGCAGTTTTTATCAAACCGATTCGTGAAAAAGCAGCTGATATTCAGCAGAATAAAGAATTATTGGGCAAGATAATCCGGCAGGGTGCCGATAAGGCCAGAGCCAGTGCGTCTGAAACACTCAAACTGGTAAGGCAGGCGGTGGGTATGAATTATGGGGGGTAATCCTTCTTTCTAAAAAAAAAATCTATCTCCTAACCGTTCCTACTTCGTATTTCGTACTTTCATTTTTATGGCAAAAGCAAAGAAACCCAAACACATCGCTGTGGCCGGCAATATCGGTGCCGGTAAAACTACCCTGACAGAAATGCTGAGCAAGCATTACCGCTGGATACCACAATTTGAAGATGTGGACCACAATCCTTATCTGATGGATTTTTATGAGGATATGCCCCGCTGGAGTTTTAACCTGCAGATTTTTTTTCTGAATAGCCGGCTCAACCAATTACTCGAAATCCATCATGGTACGGAAACCGTGATCCAGGACCGGACCATTTATGAGGATGCCAATATCTTCGCTCCCAACCTGCATGAAATGGGTTTGATGAGCAAACGGGATTTTGATAATTACTTTCTTTTTTTTCAGACCCTGAAGACCATGGTTCAGCCACCGGATCTGCTGATCTATCTGAAAGCATCGGTGCCCACCCTGGTTTCCCAGATCCAGAAACGCGGAAGGGAATATGAGGAGAATATCCGTCTGGATTATCTGAAAAGATTGAATGAGCATTATAATAAATGGATCGACTCCTATAAGGAAGGCCCTTTATTGATCGTGGATTGTGATAAGAACAAGTTCGCCGAAAACGATGAAAATTTCGGGGATATCATCAGCAAAGTGGATAGCACTTTGTTTGGTTTATTTTAATCAGTCCTACCCTATTTTTCTATACAGGCCGCAGCTGTTACTGGTTTCAGAAACCATACGACTGCAGTTTTTTTATGCAAAATTGGTAAATGCCGGATCTGGATAAAAAGAAAACTCCAGCTTTTCAGATGGAGTTTTCACAGACAAGCAATCGAAGAGACCCTTTGTATACAACCCTGGGTCGTATAACTGTGTAATAGCGTTAGATTTTGGGTGCGGCCTTCAGAATTTCGTCAGATACGCCGGAAGCATATTTTTCAAAATTCCGTACGAATTGTGTAGCCAGGTCCTTTGATTTTTCATCATAGGCAGTTGTATCGGCCCAAGTGCTGCGTGGATCCAAAATATTTGCCGGCACACCAGGGCAGGATCTGGGTATTTTCACCCCAAAAACCGGGTGTTCCTGGTATGCTACCGTATCTAATTGTCCGGAAAGGGCCGCCGTAATCATGGCCCGGGTATAACCCAGTTTCATTCTGCTGCCGATACCATAGGGACCACCGCTCCAACCGGTATTGATCATCCAGACCTTTACCTGGTGCTGTTGCATTTTTTCACCCAGCATGGCAGCATACTGTCCCGGATGCAATAGCATGAAAGGTGCACCGAAACAGGCGCTGAAAGTTGCTTTTGGTTCGGTAACCCCGGCTTCGGTTCCCGCCACTTTGGCCGTATATCCGCTGATAAACTGATACATGGCCTGACCCGTACTCAGTTTACTGATAGGTGGCAATACCCCATAGGCATCACAGGTTAAAAAGAAAATATGTTTAGGCAGACCGCCGATACTGGGTTCGAGGGCATTGCTGATATAGGACAGCGGATAACTGACCCGGGTATTCTCTGTGATTTCCTTACTGCCAAAATCGATCTTATGGGTTCCGGGATAGAAATGAATGTTCTCAACCAATGCCCCCGGACGGATCGCCTTAAAAATTTCCGGTTCCTTCTCCTCACTCAGGTCAATGGTTTTCGCATAACATCCTCCTTCAAAATTAAAAATCGTCTGGTCTGTCCAGCCATGTTCATCATCCCCTATCAATTTTCGATTGGGATCGGCGCTAAGCGTGGTTTTTCCGGTACCGCTCAATCCAAAGAAAACAGCCACATCCCCTTCTTTCCCCATATTGGCACTGCAATGCATGCTCAAAACCTTATGCTGGTGGGGTAAGATAAAATTGAGTACACTAAAAATCCCTTTTTTGATTTCACCGGTATAACCGGTTCCTCCGATAAGTATGGTTTTATGCGCAAAGGAGATTATGGCGAAATTACCCTGGCGTGTTCCATCCACTGCTGGGTCGGCTTTAAAACCCGGAGCCTGTATCACATGCCATTCCGGTAGGAAACCCGAAAGTTCCTTTTCCTCCGGACGAAGAAACATATTATAGGCGAAAAGATTGCTCCAGGCATTTTCTGTTATGACCCTGATCTGTAAACGGTAGGCAGGATCGGCGCAGGCATAGGCATCCCTGATCCATACTTCCTCCTTT
>JAGWTX010000662.1 GCA_028875955.1 Bacteroidota bacterium
GGAAGAAAACTTGTTTTTCAGGCAATACCCCTTTCACCAGCAGAAACTGGTGCTGCACAGGGCCAGCATGAAGTTTTATGAAGACTGGTTACAAAAAAACAACTACCCGGTCAGGTATATAGAAACAACCGCAGCGGAAAATGATTGCAGACGCTTGGTGCAGCAGCTGGCAGAACAAAACACAAAGGAGATCCATATTGCCGAAGTGGCAGACAACTGGTTACAGAAAAGAATGGAGCAAGCCTGCAGCCAGAATCACATCAGATTATCCCAATACGACAGTCCCAATTTTTTACATACACCCCAGAGCCTCCGGGAATATTTCGATAAAAAGAAAACCTATTTCCAAACCGATTTTTATACCTGGCAAAGAAAACAACGGAACCTCCTGCTGGAAAAAGACGGGAAACCCCTGGGAGGCAAATGGACATTCGATGCTGAAAACAGGCAGCGATTCCCCAAAAACGAAAAACCACCCGCACTCGCCTTACCCGAAGAGAATCCTTATCTCATCGAGGCAAAAAAATATGTGGCAACACATTTTCCCAACAATTACGGGGATCTCAACCAACCCGCATTGTTCGCGGTAACCTTTGCAGACGCTGAAAAATGGCTGGATGATTTTTTAGCCCATCGGTTTGAAAAATTCGGGATTTATGAAGATGCCATTGTTGCCGGGGAACTGGTACTGCACCATTCCGTATTATCCCCCATGCTCAATATCGGGTTGCTGCAACCGCAGCAAATCCTGGGTAAAGCAATAGCAGCCGCTAGTAAATATGCAATCCCGCTAAACTCCCTGGAAGGGTTTATCCGGCAAATACTGGGTTGGCGTGAATTTATCCGCATCGTATATGAAAGGGAGGGAAGCAAACAACGTACTACCCATTACTGGAAGTTCACGAGAAAAATACCACACAGTTTCTGGACAGGTCAGACAGGGATCGGCCCGGTGGATACCACCATCCGAAAAATTTTACAGACCGGCTATTGTCATCATATTGAACGGCTGATGGTACTCGGGAATTTTATGCTGCTTTGTGAATTTGACCCCGATGAAGTATACCGCTGGTTTATGGAACTGTTTATCGATGCTTACGATTGGGTGATGGTACCGAATGTGTATGGCATGACACAGTTTGCCGACGGCGGACTGATGACCACAAAACCCTATATCAGCGGCAGCAATTACCTAAACAAGATGGGCGATTTTGAAAAAGGCGATTGGCAGGCAACCTGGGATGGATTGTTCTGGCGGTTTATGCATGTACACCGTAGCTTCTTTGCAAAAAACCCAAGACTGGGTATGCTGTTAAACACATTTGACAAAATGAGCCTTGAAAAACAGCAGCAACACATCAGTAAGGCGGAAAATTTTCTGAAACAATTAGATAGCGAAGTAAACCCATGATAACACCCGCAGATATTGACCGCATCATTGAAATGGCCTGGGAAGACCGGACGCCCTTTGAAGCCATAGAATTACAATTCGGCCTACAGGAAAAGGAAGTGATCGCCCTCATGCGAAAGGAGATGAAAACCAGCAGTTTTAGATTATGGCGCAAAAGAACCCAGGGCAGAACCACCAAACACGCAGCCCTGAGAAGTCAAAACATAATGCGTTTTAAATGCAAACGGCAAAAGACCATTTCACGGAATAAAATAAGCAAACGATAAAAATGCAAAAGGAATTGGATAAAGCAAACCCTTCCCACTCCCTGGATTTTCCCACGGATTATGCTGCTGTCCTGGAAAAAATACAGGCGATACAACCCCTGCAATATGCCAAAACCCGGAATTTTATCGATGGTGC
>JAGWTX010000663.1 GCA_028875955.1 Bacteroidota bacterium
TTTTCACCGGCCTGCATGCGCAGGTGGTTGTTGATGATCTCCAGTTCATCCATGGTACATTCATGTTCCCCTTCCGCGCTGTTGATATTGATCAGGATCCATTTGGCTCCCCTGATATCATTGTCGTTCAGCAGCGGGGAAGACAATGCTTCCTCAATGGCACGCTGTGCCCTGTCTTCTCCTTCCAGTTCTGCCTTACCCAGGATGGCCACGCCACCATTTTTCATCACCGTACATACATCGGCAAAATCTACAATGATATGCCCGCGGCTATTGATAATATCCGTGATACATTTTGCGGCGGTAGCCAATACATTGTCGGCCTTGCCAAATGCTTCCTTCATTTTAAGGTTACCATACTGCATGCGTAATTTATCATTGCTGATAACGAGCAAGGTATCTACATAGGGTTTCAATTGCATGATACCTTCCTCAGCCTGCTGTAATCTCCTGGGACCTTCAAACCCAAAAGGGGTGGTTACGATACCAACCGTTAAAATTCCCAGTTCCTTGCAGATCTGAGCAATGATCGGCGCTCCACCGGTACCGGTTCCGCCACCCATTCCTACGGTGATAAAGGCCATTTTTGTATTGACCTCTAATATGCGTTTGATCTCTTCCAGAGATTCTTCTGTTGCTTTTTTTCCAACTTCGGGGTTGGCACCGGCACCCAAACCCTGTGTCAGGTGTGGTCCGAGTTGAATTTTGTTAGGGATATTACTCTGCTCGATGGCTTTGGCATCCGTATTACAGATGATAAAATCAACCCCTTCGATATTCTGTTCAAACATGAAGTTAACAGCGTTGCTTCCTCCACCTCCAACACCCAATACTTTGATGATGGAAGATTTTTGTTTTGGAAGATCGAAATGAATCATGGCGTACTTTTTTTTAGTGATATATCAGTTTTCTAAGGCACTTGACTTACAAACGGCAAGAAGTACCATTTTATTTTATTACCTGGTCCTCTTCTTCCTTAAATAGATCAATCAGGTTGTTCTTGAACTTATCCCAGAATTTTTGTTTACGGACTGAAACGTCCACAGAAGCTGCAGGTGTAACGGTTTCAGCGGTTTGGGCAGTAGCTTCCACGGTTAATTTCCTGGGCACTTCCACTTTCTTGAATTTCTCCGTAAACTCTTTGTATTTGTGGTCGTAATCACTGTATCCTTTTAAGATCAGACCGATACAGGTTGAATACATCGGCTTTTTCAATTCATCGATGTGATTCGGAGCCAGGTGCTCATTCGGCAAACCGATTCTTGCATTCAGGCCTGTTGTATATTCTGTCAGCTGGATCAGGTGTTTCAACTGTGATCCACCACCGGTTAAAATGATACCCCCATTTAACATCCGGCCATCCAGTCCTACTTGTTTTAAATGATAGGTCACGAAATCCAGAATCTCACTCATCCTGGCCTGGATGATGGCTGCCAGGTTTTTCACACTGATTTCCTTGGCAGGCATCCCTTTTAAACCGGGAATGGTTATATAGGCATTGGCTTTGGCTTCATCTGACAATGCACTACCGAACTGAACTTTCATGGCTTCGGCCTGGCTTTTTAAAACCCCCAGTCCCATTCTGATATCATTGGTGATGTTTTCACCACCAAAGGGTATCACCGCCGTATGTTTCAGGATCCCTTCGTAAAACACCGCCAGATCACTGGTACCCCCACCGATATCCAGGATGGCCACACCTGCTTCCATATCTATTTCACTCATGACCGCACTCGCTGATGCCAGGGGTTGAAGAACAAGGTCCTTTGTGGTAAGACCACTTCTTTCCACGGATCGGTTGATGTTCCGGAT
>JAGWTX010000054.1 GCA_028875955.1 Bacteroidota bacterium
TTCCGGATTTGGGAAAGCCATTGCAGAAAAATTCGCCGCAGCCGGATGGAATTGTATCATTACCGGCAGAAGATCGGACAGGCTTACACAACTGGCTACTGCTTTACAAAGTCAGTATAACATTGAAGTACTCCCCCTTTGTTTTGATGTGCAGGACAGAAAAGCCGTATTCGCTTCGATCGGATCCATTCCTGAAAAATGGCAGGGTATCGATGTTTTGGTGAACAATGCCGGTCTCGCATTGGGAAGAGACAGTTTTGAGAATGCCAATTTGGATGATTGGGATACCATGATCGATACGAATGTAAAAGGGATCATGTATGTAACCAAAGCCGTGCTGCCATTTATGACCGCCAGGAAAAAGGGACATATCATCAATATGGGGTCTGTTGCCGGTAAGCTGGTCTACAAGGAAGGAAATGGTTATTGCGCCAGTAAACATGCGGTTGATGCATTGAATCAGGCAATGCGGATCGACCTCCTGCCACACCGGATAAAAGTAACCGCCATCAATCCCGGTGCCGCTGAAACCGAATTCTCCCTCGTTCGATTCAAAGGGGATGAAACAAAAGCCAAACAGGTATATGATGGTTTCACACCCCTCTATGCCCAGGATATTGCCGATGTAACTTTTTATTGCGCGAATCTCCCCGAAAACGTATGTATCAATGATCTCACCATCTCCAGTATTTCACAGGCTGATGGGATTTATATACAGAAATAGCAGGTAAATGCGCTTTGGCGCATTTGGTCTTTAGCGCATTGGTCTTTAGTCTTTGGTTTATTTAGTACGCGTGTATTTAATTTGATACAGTAGTTTATTTTACTGTCAACAACAGACCACAAATCGAAGCGTAGCGAAGATCCCGCGAATAGCGGGACTACAAACCACAAATTACAGACCTGACCTCAATATACTCCTGCCATATTTCCGCCACAACTTCCGCTGCGGGTTTGATCGAATGGATTAAGGCACTTACCTGGCCTATTTCCAATTCGCCTTCATCCAGGTCTCCTTCAAACATCCCTTTTTTGGCACGGGCCCTGCCAAGAAGCTGTTTCATTTCTGCTTCATCGGCACCCCGCATTTCGGCTTCACGTACCTGGTCGAAAAAATGATTTTTTAATAAACGAACCGGCATTAATTTTTTCATACTTAACAAAGTATCTCCTTCTTCCGCTTTTATAACGGCTTCTTTAAAATTCAAATGAGAGGAAGCTTCCGGAGTACATACAAAGCGGCTACCGATCTGTACACCATCAGCACCCAATACCATCGCAGCCAGCATTTGTCTGCCGGTTGCAATCCCACCCGCTGCAATCACCGGAATCCCTACCGCTGCCCTGACCAGCGGGATCAGAACCATCGAAGTGGTTTCTTCCCTTCCATTGTGTCCGCCTGCCTCAAAACCTTCTGCAACCACCGCATCACAACCCGCTTCTTCCGCTTTTTTGGCAAACCGGCTGCTGCTTACCACATGAACCACTTTGATCCCTTTTTCTTGTAAAAAAGCCGTCCATGTTTTCGGATTACCCGCGCTGGTGAAAACAACCGGCACTTTTTCGGCTACAATTATCTCTATGAGTTTTTCAACATCCGGATACATCAATGGAATGTTCACACCAAAAGGTTTAGACGTGGCCGATTGGCATTTTCGAATATGTTCCCGCAAAACATCCGGATACATGCTGCCGGCGCCAATCAGCCCCAATCCACCAGCATTGCTTACGGCACTGGCGAGTTTCCAGCCGCTGGCCCATACCATCCCCGCCTGGATAATGGGGTATTCAATGTTGAAGAGTTGGGTTAACGGATTGATTCCTGAAATCTTATCCATACACTAGGTATTTATCTGCACAATTTACCTTATCTCAACATACCAGCTATTCGCACGCCTGATAAAGTCCGGGAAATTTTCCTGAAAAAATAAATTGAGTACGGAATGAAATAAACTGAACGTCCTCTGCGTAACTCCCCGTACTCCTTATCTCTGCGGTGAAAAAGCTTTACATTAATCCAAATATCCAAAGGAGAAGATCTTTTCACCGAAGAGAAAAGGAGGGGCAAAGATAAACGCAGAGAAGAACTAAAGTTACTTCCGGGTTCATTCAAAAAAGGTGAAGCTCTATTTATCCGAAATCAATCTCCGTATTATCACCGATATTCAAACTACGACTCAATCCTTTTACGGAAGCATCACTTCCGATAAGTGAATTGTCCAGCACCACTTCATAGAGATTGGTATAGGAACCAATGATACTGTCGCGTACGATGGAATGTTTGATGGAGGTATTGGCGCCAATGGCCACATGCGGACCAATGATGGAATTGGAGATATCGCAGCCGGGTGCAATGCTTACAGGTGGAATGATGATGGTATCCTTGTATTCATGACCATCATGCGTATTGCCACCGAATTTTTTTAACAATGTGGCATTGCTTTCGAGCAGGGTTTCTTTTTTACCGCAGTCAAACCAGTTCTTCACTTTGAAAGACTGGAATTTGGCACCCCGTTTTATCATGCATTCGAGTGCATCGGTGAGGTTGTATTCGCCAAATGTCTTGATATCCTGTACAAATAAATGATGCAGGCATTCGAAGAGGAAATGGGTCTCCTTGATCTTGTACAAACCCACCAGTGCCATATTACTTTTGGGAATGGCGGGTTTTTCAACCAGCTGTTCTATGAATCCGTCTTCTCCGATAGCAGCCACCCCGAAATTGCGCGGATCATCCACTTTTTTGATGCCGATCATGCTATAGGGGCTGTTCACCACTTCTTTTACATCGTATTCACAGATCGTATCACCAAGGGCTACAAACACTTCATCCGTTCCCACGATATTCCGGGTCAGCTCGATCGCATGACCGGTACCCTGTCTTTCATTCTGAAACACAAAATGGGTGATCAGATCGGGATAGGTTTGTTTTACATAGTCCTGGATCTTTTCACCCAGATAGCCTACAATAAAAATAAACTCCCGGATCCCTGCTTCCTGTAACTGATCTACAATAAAGCTCAAAATGGTTTTACCGGCAATCGGTATCAGGGCCTTGGGTTGGGTATAGGTATGAGGTCTGAGTTTGGTTCCTGCTCCAGCAACGGGGATAATCGCTTTCATGGGGGTTATTTAGGCGGAAATCTGTTCTTACGTTACACACTTGTCATTAAAACAGCAGACAGATTTCGGGAGGTCGAAATTAGGAAAATCTCACAACCCGGCAAGAATTGGGGAAAAGTAGCGTTTTTACCCTTATTTCCCCATTGTTAGCATCTTGTTCTTTACTTACCCGCTTAAATTGGGAACTTCTGGCGCACGGCTTATCTTTGCGGCAAAATAGTAAAGCATGCAAAGGGATACCCTCGTATTTGACCTTATCAAACAGGAACTGGAAAGACAAAGACATGGCATTGAACTGATTGCCTCAGAAAATTTTACCAGCTTACAGGTAATGCAGGCCATGGGGAATGTGATGACCAACAAATACGCCGAAGGATATCCGGGCAGAAGATATTATGCCGGTTGTGAAATTGTTGACCAGACCGAACAACTGGCCATTGATCGATTAAAACAGATTTTTGACCTTGAATATGCGAATGTGCAGCCCCACAGTGGCGCTCAGGCCAATGCTGCTGTGGCATTGGCTGTATTGCAACCCGGCGACCCCATCCTGGGTCTGGATCTGAGTATGGGTGGTCACCTGACCCATGGATCTGCGGTGAATTACAGCGGCAAACTCTATCAACCCCATTTTTACGGTGTAACCCGTGAAGAAGGGCTGGTTGACTATGAGATGCTGGAAGCAAAAGCACGGGAAGTAAAACCTAAAATGATCATCTGCGGTGCCAGCGCTTACAGTCGCGATTGGGATTATGCCCGGATCCGCAAAGTGGCCGATGAAGTTGGTGCACTGGTCATGGCTGATATTGCCCACCCTGCAGGGCTGATTGCCAAAAAATTACTGAATGACCCGTTTGACCATTGCCATTTTGTAACTTCAACCACACACAAAACCCTGCGCGGCCCGAGAGGGGGTATTATCATGATGCGCAAGGATTTCGAAAACCCTTTCGGTCTCAAGGACGTAAAAGGAAATATCCGTATGATGAGTAACCTGATGGATATGGCGGTTTTCCCGGGTATCCAGGGAGGACCGTTGGAGCATGTGATTGCCGCCAAAGCCATTGCATTTGGCGAAATCCTGAGCGATGAGTTTACCAACTATGCACATCAGGTTGTCAAAAATTCACAGGCCCTGGCCAAAGCCCTGGTAGCCAAAGAATACCAGATCATCAGCGGGGGAACCGATAATCACCTGGTGCTGATCGATCTGAGAAACAAACAGATCAGCGGAAAAAAAGCGGAACAGGCATTGGTTCAGGCAGACATCACCGCCAATAAGAACATGGTACCCTATGATGACAAAAGCGCTTTTGTTACTTCCGGAATCCGTTTGGGCGTACCTGCCATTACAACACGCGGAATGAAAGAAGAACATATGGGCTTTGTGGTGGATGCCATTGATAAAGTACTGACCCATGCAGATGATGCAGCCGTTTTACAGGCAGTGAGGAAAGAGGTGAACAGTTTTATGGAGCAGTTCGTCCTTTACCCTGAGATGGGGTAAACAAGTTTGTCGTCCCGCTATTCGCGGGATCTTCGCTACGCTTCGATTTGTTGTCTATGGTTTCATTTGGGTCCATAGACATAGGCTTGACTATATTAATACAAGTACGCTAAATACATACAACCGTGATTCAGAGACCGCAAACGATTTGGTTACTATTGGCTTCGGCGCTGGCATTTGCCACGCTGAAACTTTCCCTGTTCAGTGGCAACCTGCTGGTGGAAAACCTGAAACAATTCCAGCGGTTTACCGCTATGAGCAGTATCCCCCTGATGATACTTACGGTGGGTGTTGCCATCGCCTCCCTTATCGCAATCTTTTTATTTAAGAACAGAAAATTACAGATCCGCATTTCGCTGGCAGCTTTGGTGGTTTCGCTGCTGACGATTTTCCTGGGCTATCTGCAGACAAAAAACTTTCTTCCCGATGAATGGAGTTTTGATCTGACTTCCCTGCTCTATGTTGCCATCCCCATATTGCTGATTCTCGCCATCCGGGGAATCTATCTCGATGAGAAACTGATAAAAAGTGTTGACAGACTCCGTTGATCTTTTACCAAAATACTACGCTACACATACTTCCCCGTATAACTCTCCTTGACCTTCCTGATACCTGCCGGCTCACCTGCATATACCAGGTTTCCACCGGCATCACCCGCTTCAGGACCGAGGTCAATGATCCAGTCTGCTGATTTTATCACATCGGTATTGTGTTCGATAACCAAGAGGGAATGTCCCTGATCGATCAGGGCATGAAAAGAAGTCAATAATTTTTTGATGTCATGAAAATGCAAACCGGTGGTAGGTTCATCAAAAACAAACAGCACTTTGCCCAGGCTCCTGCCCTTGCCCAGGAAACTGGCCAGTTTTACACGCTGCGCTTCACCGCCACTGAGGGTATCACTGCTTTGACCGAGTTTGACATATCCGAGACCCACATCCTGCAAGGGTTGTATCGCCGTGCGGATGGATTTTTCATCTGCAAAAAAAGCGATGGCTTCATCCACGCTCATTTCGAGTACATCAAAAACTGATTTGCCCTGATAGGTGACTTCCAATACCTCGTCCTTAAATCTTTTGCCGCCACAGGATTCACAAGTCAGGTGCACGTCTGCCAGGAATTGCATTTCCACCACCTGTTCCCCTTCGCCTTTACAGGTATCGCAACGTCCGCCATCCACATTGAAAGAGAAATGTTTCGGCTGGAACCCGCGGGTACGGGACAGGGGTTGTTGTGCAAACAGCTCCCTGATAGGATCATAGGCTTTGATATAGGTAATCGGGTTACTCCGGGAGGATTTTCCGATCGGGTTCTGATCCACCATTTCCACCTGTGTGATGTCATCCACATCCCCGCTGATCTTTTTGTGCAGACCTACTTTTTCTGAAAACTCCCCTTTCAACTTCCTGAGTGCCGGTACCAGCACCTGTTTGACCAATGTGGTTTTTCCGCTTCCACTTACCCCGCTTACCACACAAAGTGTGTTCAGGGGAAAACTCACCGTAATATCTTTCAGGTTATTCTGACTTGCCTTTTCAACCGTTATGCTTCTGGTCCATTTCCGGATTTTTTTGGGCGGATCGATACGCAATTCACCGGTCAGATATTTTCCGGTCAGACTCTCCTTATCCGCAATGATCTCATCATAATTGCCGGCTGCCACCACTTCACCACCCAGGTGCGAAGCCAGCGGCCCCATGTCGATGATATAATCCGCTTCGCGCATCATCATTTCATCATGTTCAACCACTACTACCGTATTACCCAAATCGCGCAATGATTTCAGCACACGGATCAGCCTTTCGGTATCTCTTGCGTGCAAACCGATGGAAGGTTCATCCAGTATGTAGAGTGAATTGGTCAGGTTACTGCCCAGGCTTCTGGTAAGCTGGATCCGCTGACTTTCCCCGCCACTCAGTGAATTGGCCAGCCGGTTCAGAGTCAGATAACCCAAACCCACTTCCATCAGGGTATGGATCCGCTGATGCAATTCAATCAGGATTCTTTTGGTTACCTGTTTTTCATGTTCGGTCAATACGAGTTGATCAAACCAGGTTTGCAGATCCTTCACCTGCCATTCGCACAACTCGCCAATATGTCTCCCGCCGACTTTTACATACAGGGCTTCTTTTCTTAACCGGTATCCCTTGCAATCCGGGCAGTTGGTTCTGCCACGGTAACGGCTCAGGAGAACCCGGTACTGCACTTTGTATAAATTCTGTTCTACCTCCCTGAAAAATTCATCAATGCCCTGCACAACCCCCTCCCCCTTCCATAACTGTTCGTATTGGGTTTTGGTCAGTTCACTGATGGGTTTGTGTATGGGGAAATTAAATTTGCCTGCATTCTTTACAAACTGTTCGCGCCACCAGCCCAATTTCTCACCCTTCCAGGGTGCAACCGCGCCTTCATATACACTGAGTTGTTTATTCGGAATCACCAGATCGGCATCGATACCCAAGACCTGGCTAAAGCCTTCACAGGTAGGACAGGCACCATAGGGATTATTGAATGAAAACAGATTGGGAACGGGTTCTTCAAACTGAATGCCGTCCAATTCAAAACGGTTGCTGAAATGAAGGATCTCACGGTTGTTGATTTCCAGGTATAATTCTCCCTCTCCTTCAGAAAATGCGGTTGAGACAGAATCGGATAAACGATGTAAATCATCTTCATCCATTTCTTTGGTAACGATCCTGTCTATCAGAACAAAGCCGGAAGCCGATGCATCCTTGCCAAACTGTTTCCCGAGTTCCTTATCCGTGCGTTCCAGGAGTTCTTCGATGCGAATGATTTCTCCGGCATCTGTTTCTTTTTTGCCGGCCGATCTCAGGTACATACGCGTGAAACCCTTTTGGAGCAGGATGTTCAGCTCTTCCCGGGTTTCCCTTTTGGCATGTTGTTTAAAGGAAACGATGATCACAACTTTGCTGCCGGCAGGTAATTGCTGAATGGCCTGTAACACATCTGCCACATCCTCTTTTTTCACTTCCTTACCACTGACCGGTGAGATGGTTCTGCCCGCACGGGCAAACAACAAACGCAGGTAATCATAAATCTCGGTCATACTTCCCACCGTACTACGGGGTGTGCGTGTGATCACTTTCTGTTCAATGGCTATGGCCGGGCAAAGTCCCTTGATATAGTTAACATCGGGTTTTGTCATCCTTGCCATAAACTGGCGGGCGTAGGCACTCAGGCTTTCAGCATATCTTCTCTGCCCTTCGGCAAACAAAGTGTCAATGGTCAGTGAGGATTTGCCACTGCCCGAAACACCGGTCACAACGATCAATTTGTTTCTGGGGAAACTGACGGTTACGTTTTTCAGGTTATGCACCCTGGCGCCTTTTACCAGGATCTGATCGCTATTTTCTGAAATGATTGTTGACTTGGGAGAGGACTTTGTTTTTGTTGCCATACTGTATACAAAATAAACACTTAATTGGCGGTTATGTTTAGATTCCGGGAAGATCTGCCTTCATCCGGATAAACCGGATGGAAAAGGATGCTGGATAGGATATGAAAATGTGTATAACCCAGACCCCCTGAAACATTCTTTTCCACAATACTTTTCAGATATAAAAAGATGTATAATTTGTCATTGAAAGTTAATGAGTTAGTAAGGAACCTTTCCATAAAATGTTTAACAGAGTGGCCATTCTGCTGCACTGTATTGTAAACTAGGTGTTATGAGAGTATTAGAACAGGCATCTGACACGGATTTGATACGGGCATTCCAGGACGGCGATACCGCCGCCTTTGAAACCCTTATCTACCGGTATAAGGATAAGATCTACTCTTCCATCTTATTTTTTGTGAAAGACAATTACCTGGCTGAAGACCTGTTTCAGGACGTTTTTATCAAGATCATTGACACCCTTCAAAACAAACGATATACCGAGGAAGGAAAATTCCTGCCCTGGGCCTTACGCATCGCACACAATTTGTGCGTGGATTATTTCCGGAAAGTCAAACGCACACCTGCCATACGCACCAGCGACAACAAAGATATTTTTGAAGTGCTGCAGATTTCTGAAGAAGGGGCAGACAGCAAGATCATGCAGGGTCAGAGTCATGAAAGGGTGAGAAAAATGCTGGACCGCTTACCCGAGGAACAACGTGAAATCATTGTACTACGCCATTTTGCCAATATGAGTTTTAAAGAGATTGCTTTGATCACCAATTGCAGTATCAATACTGCTTTGGGCCGGATGAGGTATGGTTTGATCAATCTGCGGAAGATGATGCTGGACAAACAGATTGCCTTGTAGGCGCAGGTCGATTTCCAAGATCAATGAAAAAATCAAGAGCCCCTGTTTACGAACAGGGGCTCACTTTTGTAAGTTTCCTTATGGATATTTTTTATTTTTCGCTCCTGTCAAATCCATCCTTACCACATTCCAACCATTTCAGGTATTCCTGCGGATTTGCAGTATAACCCACCGGATGACTCATGAGTACTTCCTTTGTATTCAGTACCGCATACAGCGGCTGGGTTGTCTGGTTAAAATTCTCCGCTTCAAAAGTGGCCCATTTATCCCCTTTTGTGATAATGTCTTTGCCATCACCCGACCTGGTTTTATAATTCAGGATTCGTTGGTCTGCTGCCAGCTTTTCCCGGTCATCCACATATAGCGATACCAGGATATAATTTTCGCTGATGAACTTATAAACCGCGGGATCGGTCCATACATTTTCCTCCATTTTGCGGCAATTCACACAGGCCCAACCGGTAAAATCCAGCAACAGGGGTTTGTGCTGTTCCTTTGCCAACTGAAGCGCCT
>JAGWTX010000664.1 GCA_028875955.1 Bacteroidota bacterium
GCCAAAATACAACTGGAAGGGTACGGAAACCGATGCAGTCACAGGCAGTTTCATCTGTAAGGATGCATCCGCAGTAGCCAGTGCATGACTCGAATCGGTTTTCCTGGCCCATTGTACCTGACCGCTTGAAAAACTGTTCTTGGCAACCAAGGTACTATTGAAAAACTGTTGCACCACACTCAGCCATTGCACGGGTTTTTCAAATTTCCTTTCGCTCTTGGCGGATATGTAATCAAATGCATTCCCTTCTGAGAAACAGATGTTGGACATCTGTCTTTCATAGGTAGCTGTTTGTTCCTGCTGGAACGTCTCTGCCCGCCATTGCATATTCAGTAAACCCTGACTGAGCAGCTTATCCGCACCTGTCATGGCCACATCCCAGTCGATCATATAAGCATTGTCTTTCAATGTATATTGGTGTGTAATGCTTTCACCGTTTGCACCCATCAGCGTAAAACTGATGGTCTGGCTTTTATCTGCATGGGTTACCGGCTGGGAAGCCGTGAAAAACAGACTGCTGGTTTGAGCGGATTGATTGGCGGATGTGTTGATGCTATATCCCAAAACATTGTGATCAGACAGAACGACATTTTTGCCATCTACAGCAGAACGATAATTTTTTAATTCCACACTTTTCACCTGTGCCCCCTTTGTTGTAAAGACAACTTTCATCAGGTTATTCTCCAGTGTCACCAATTGTTCGGTACCGATCGCCGCAGTTGTAAAATCGCCGGCTGCTGATACCCTGGTTACAGAATCCCTTCTCAGGGAGTCGATCCTAGCCGCAACTGTATCAGCCGGGGTGATCCTGGCGGCATTAACCCTTCTGAGTGAGTCTTCCTGTTTTTGTTTGATGACCAACAGTTCACTTTGCTGTTTATTACTATACCAGAAGTATAAAAAAAACAAGAGTCCCAGCAAAACAAACCCAATGACCGTATTCTTATCCGTCTTCATACAAAATTTTATTGAGCGGCAAAGGTAGTATTTGCTGTCAAGATTGGGAACCTGAAACTGAAATCAGTTAAAATAGCCCTAAAACGGTCATTTATACGGAAAATCCGGTTATTTCATCGTTTCTTTATCCTACACACTTCAACCAGGGAATTCCCGACTTCTACCCCTTTTCATTTACTAAATCCTTGTTATGCAGGAAAATACAAGCCCGATGGCGCTAAGGGAGACATATATCCCCAATGGATGGATCCGTTTCCTCTGGTGGCTATCCACAGCCGAAAAAGAATTATTGAAAGATTGCATGATTGACAGAAACCGTTATGCCATTGTAGGCATGTCGGTATTGGGGACCTGGCTGTTTGCCACATTGGCCTGGACCTATTTTTTCAGCACGGTGGTGAACAATGTATGGGCAACAGGATTTCTGGGACTATTCATGGGTTGTTTGATTTTGAGTATCGATCGTGCGCTTATTAAGGGGATCAACCGGTCTAATAAAAAAAGATATGTCCCACTGATTTTCAGAGGTCTGCTGGCGCTGGTTATCGGGATCTTTATGGCGCAACCCGCCTTGTTATATCTTTTCAACAAGGAAATTCACGTTCAGATTTCACTGGATAATGAACAAAGAAAAAGAGACAAAAAGCAGCAGGAAGATTCGCTCTATCAAAACGAAAGAACCTTGTTACTGACACAAAAAAATACCCTGCAAAAGGAATTGACAGATAAATATGCAGAAGTCGGTTTAGCCAGAGATGCCTTTATCCGGGAGACAGATGGTACCGGTGGAAGTAAAAAGATCGGATTAAAAGATATCGCGCAGGCAAAACAAAGAGAATACCTCAAACTGGA
>JAGWTX010000665.1 GCA_028875955.1 Bacteroidota bacterium
AAGCCATCTGGACGGCAATCCTGAATAAGTTCAAACACCTGTTTCCGCAGATGCTGTTTGTGTCATTACCCTTATTTGCCCTGTTGCTAAAGTTGGTTTACATCAGGCGTAAGAGTTTCTTCTATGTAAATCATGTGGTGTTCACCATCCATCTCTATTGCGCCACTTTTATCATCATCTTGCTGGGTTTCCTTATCACAGAACTGGGTAAGATCTGGGTGGGGGAGTCGTCTGACTGGGGAAGTATGTTCATAACGTTTGGGGGCATGTTTTACTGGTACAAATCCCTCCGGAACTTTTATCAGCAGGGTAGGGCGAAGACACTGCTTAAATATTTCCTGTTATTTATCCTGACCAGTTTGATGATGGTTGTATTGTTTCTCTTTTTCTTTATTTTTTCTGCAATGGCAATCTAAAACCTATTTATGCAACAAACGGCTGACAGCTTTTTACGATTGGTCAAGATCATGGATGAGTTACGGGAACAGTGTCCCTGGGATAAAAAACAAACCATCGACACCCTTCGTCCATTGACCCTGGAAGAGACCTATGAATTGGCAGATGCCATTTCTGGAAACGACTGGAAAGGGATCAGGGAGGAGTTGGGAGACCTGCTTTTGCATATCTTGTTTTATGCGAGGATTGGCAGGGAGGAAAATCAGTTTACCTTACAGGAGGTCATAGACGGGATTTGTGAAAAGCTGATTTTCCGGCATCCGCATATCTACGGCGATGTGAAAGTGGCGGATGAGGAAGAAGTGAAGCGTAATTGGGAGAAACTGAAGATAAAAGAGGGAAAGACATCGGTTCTTGGGGGTGTGCCACCCTCTTTACCGGCAATGGTAAAAGCCACCCGGATCCAGGAAAAAGCAAAACAGGTTGGTTTTGAATGGGATACAAAGGAAGATGTCTGGCGGAAAGTGGAGGAAGAAATGAGCGAGTTGCAGGAAGCGATAGCGGAACAAAACCCGGCACATATTGAAGAGGAGTTCGGGGATGTGTTATTCAGTTTGATAAATTATGCACGGTTTTTGCAGGTGGATGCGGAAGGTGTACTGGAAAAGACCAATAAAAAATTCATTTTTCGCTTTCAACAGATGGAGTCCATTGCAGCAGCAAGAGGAAAATCCCTGCAGGAATTGAGCCTCACAGAAATGGACGCCATCTGGAATGAAGTGAAAAAACAAACTACAGATTCTTGATCAATACATTCAAACAAGCGGCGTATAAACACGGTTACCTGATTATTACCGCTGCATGGCTGTATACGATTTCTTTTATCTTCATCAATTACTGGAGTTATCATTCCTCACCGGAGAAAGTGAAGGGCAAGCTGGAGGAGCATCTTCACAGCCGGGAATCACAATTCGAAAAAATCCTGGGTGATACAGGTATGCTCTATGCATTGGCATCACAGTCACCCGACCTGGAAGACCCCATTCCGGCAGACATTGGGATCTTCCTCTATTCCCGTCAATCAGATGATCCGGTGTTCTGGAATACCAATCAGATGTATATCAACCGGAATGAACTCAATCTTCCGAACGGCAGTTATTTTGTTGAAAACCAGAATGGCGATTTTGAATTGATCAGGCATGACGTGGTCTTACGCGGGCAATCCTACCGCCTGTTTGCCATGTTGCCCATTCGGTGGTCTTATTTTATGGAGAATAAATACCTCCATACCGAATTTGCCGGATACAGTCGCATACAGGAGCAATATGAGATCAGTGATGCCGGCAATGCGCTTCCGGTTAATAACCTGTCAGGACAGGAATTGTTCCGGATCAAACTAAAGCCTGGTAAGT
>JAGWTX010000055.1 GCA_028875955.1 Bacteroidota bacterium
CTATCGGGTTTTGCAAAAGTCAATAGGGATTCGGAAGTTTTCGGGCGGTTATTCAGATGCGTTAACACCAACAAAAGTGTCTGGTCGGATGGTTCAAATTTTCCGTTTAGGGTGAAATTTTGTTCAGCACTTCCTTCCTGGGGATTAATGGCCCTGGCAGTATTGTAGCGGGTAATCAGGTTGCCGGAAACAGTGCCGGACTCGGATATTTTGAGTTCCAGTTTTTTCTCAGCAGCCATCTGTTTCATTTGAAGTGAAATGGAGGAACCGGGCGTATACTCTCCCTCAGCCATCCATTTTCCGGTACCCAATTGGGCATTTGCGTAAAATAGACTGAAAATCAATAAGATAAGAAAATAAGTCTTTTTCAATTTGCTGATAAATTTGGAATCACTACAACGAAATGTCAATAAAATTATTGCATTTACACTACATTAAGTAGTAATAAAACTACAAAAATAATCAATTACCAGATCATTCACCAACCTTTTTTGGGTCAGTAAAAGGAATAGGGATTATCATTATCTTGTACGTCTAATCCATTCATTATGAAGCGTATATTTTTTCTTATCTTTTTAGTAGCTGTATCAGCCAACCTGCAGGCCCAGACCAGGGTTAATCCGGTGATAAAAAACTATGGTACTGTTACGGAAGTGCCATTTGCGGATGAGTTACCCGATCCAAAAATGGATTATAAAGTACTGGTGGAAGTAACGTCGGATAATACACATCCCGAACAGGTACATGAGATGTTCGACAAGGTAGCTGCCGTTGTAAACCTGCATGCACTGGGAGGGATTCCGGCTAAAAAGTTACACGTGATCATGGTGATCCATAGTGCCGCTTCTGCATTTGTGGTGAACAACGAAGTCTACAGAAAGAAATATGGTGTGGATAATCCCAATATTCCTCTTTTTAAGGAGTTGACAGATGCAGGTGTGACAATTTTTGTTTGTGGTCAGTCGGTTAACAAAAGGAAACTTACCAATGACGAACTGGCTCCCGGAATAAAAGTTGCTTTGTCAGCGATTACCACTTTAACAACCTATCAGTTGAAAGGATATGCATTGCTGAAATATTAATCTCCGGCATCCGGTCTTTTTTGAACGCTACAGATTTAACAGCGTATTCATTTATCTCTTAAGGCTGGCATCCCGGGCAATTCTTCTGATATCCCTGTTTTCATAAATGGTTTGGTTTCCGCCCTGTTTCCCGATAATAAACATGGTAAGGGCAAGATCGGCGGATGTAATACCGATATCGGGATAGAGATATTGTAAAAATGGATAAACCCTTCGCATAACCCGGTACATCAGATTGGGCTCTTTTCTTTTTTGAACCGGATAGATATATCCGGGCCGAAAAATACAAAGCTGATGGAATCCCAGAGCGATCAGTTTATTCTCGGCAACACCTTTGTCCAGCGCAAACATGATTTTTGAACGTTCAGATGAGTCAGCCCCCTGTCCACTCAGAAAACAAAAGCTGGCATCGGGACTTTGTTTTTTCAGCATTTCTGCGAAAGCAACTGTAACATCTATTGTAATTTTCCGGAATACATCTCTCGAAACCTGTCCGGTATAAACCCCAACACAATAATAGCCTACATCAATACCCGAAAAATCGTTTGCAATTAAAGTGAAATCGGTGAAATCCTGATGAATAACCTGAAATAGTTTGGGATGACTGATTCCGATCGGCTTTCTTGTGATGGAAATCACTTTTTCAATTTCCGGGTCCTTCAGACAAAGATCCAGGATTACCCTTCCCATCATGCCATTCGTGCCTGCTATCAAAACCTGTTTCAACGATCCGTTTGATTTATAAAATGATGTCATTAGCGTCTCGTTTAAACTACCAGATTTTCAATTGATTATATAAAAGTTCTTTGACATCTTGATCGCTTGGTTTCTTAAGTAACTGATTTAGTGGGGTTTTATCCAGTAATGAACTACCCAAAATCTGTAGAACTTCGTATGTTGAATGTTCTGTTTTTAGCCGATGCCGAATGATAGCAACAAGGGTATAGGTAATAACAGCAATATATACCTGTGTTTTGACTGCATTTTCAGTTGTACCCCAGAAGGACTTGATTTTAAGGTGCTGTTTTATCCATTTGAAAAACAATTCTACTTTCCATCTATGTTTATAAAGAGATGCAATTTCTTCTGGTGCCAGATTCAGGTTGTTAGTTAAAAAGATGAAGGTTCTGTTTTGTTCTCCATCGTGAAATTTTATTCGCCTGATCTTTTCTGGATAATCTTTAGCTGAATAAAACCCCATAAGTTCTCCTGTTTGGTCACATTGCACTCCTGTTCTTTTATCCACCCTGGCGGAATACTGCCTCTTATATTTAAGGTTGGTTTTCGCCCGGATTACAAAAAACGACTTTGATTTATGAATGATGAAAAGTCGCTCAAAATCAAGGTAGGCCTTATCAAAGACGTAAAAGCTGCCCGGTTCGTATACTATTTGATCCATTGCCTGAACATCGTGCACCGATCCAGCTGTTAAATGCATAAACACAGGAATCGAAGTTCGGACGTCATACTGGGTATGCAATTTAACTGCTCCCTTAGCCCTTCGAAAAGTAGCCCAACAAAATACGTTTAGGCATAGATCGATTGTTGTAGAGTCAAATGCATAGACAGAATTTAAAAATGAAAATCGAGTTGTATCATCTGAGATGCAAAGCTTTCTTGCTTCCTCAATAAGATGATAAGCAAAATCCTGGAAAATCCGACAATCACGATTTGCATTCGATTTTCCAAGGTTTGCTTTCGAAACTCCTTTCCCAAATCCAAGATGATATGCCTTTGGTGAATGTGCATTGACTGTAAGTACTAGGTCACTTAGACTATCTCTATTGCTTAATTGACCGTACATCATGCACAGCATTTGGTTCCAGCAAGTAAAATGTCTAACACGATAGTCGCCTTTGTAATGACTGACAATGGTATCAAAGGTTCGCTGAGGTAAAAATGAAACTATCTGTGCAAAGACGTATTTACCCTGATTCATAAACTAACTGATTTACAGTAAGTTATGAATTTGCCAATTTCAAATCGTCACGGACCAAAAATCATCTGAAATGCAAGCGTATCAAGACTTTCAAAGAACTACTTATGCTTTTAACGAGACACTAATGAATAAATATATATAAAAAATTACATAAACAAAAGAGGCAAATCCATTTTGTAAAATCCCCTTACAAGCTTCCCATTGTTAAAATCTCTGTTAACTCCGGTCTGCAGCCCTTACCAACCGGTAAAACGAAATCACGGGTCAATTCAGGCACGACTATTGCCTTTACATAGATATCGTTTCACTTAAAACGTACCCTCATGAAAAAATCTACTTATTTACCCACCCTATACCTTGGTTCGCTGGCTTTGTTGCTGCTGGCTGGCCAAAACCCCGTTTTTGCACAAAGAGACAGGGGAAGAGAACAGGACCGTTCATCCGGTCAGCAAAGAGGCCCCGGTAACTCCGGGTCCCGCGAGGCAAGACCTTCCGCACCACAGGGATCATACGGCAACCAACGGCCCGCAACTATCCGGATCGACAGACCCCAACGGCCTTTCGGCAACCAGCCACAAGACGGCAGGAGAAGCGAGTCTCCCCAAAGAATCGAACCCAACAATCCCCAACATTACCAGATCGGCGACAGGAATGGTGCATCTGCCAACCGGAACCAACCCGACAATCCGCAGCGTTCTTATGGCAACGCTTCGTAAAGGGGTTATGGTAACAATAACGACAATGAGCAAAGAAGAAACACTTCTTACAACAGAAACAATGGATCACCCCAGCGCCAGGTCAATGAGAACCGCAAAAATAGTTATGGCCGTAATGAAGACCGTTACGAAAACCGGAATGGCGGTTATGACCGGTACAGACCGGTGTATGGCAACAGCTATCGCCCCCGGTATACCCGTGCACCCATGATTTGGGAGGGCCGGAGGTATTACAGCCTGTACAATTATAGCTATCATCCCTACCGTCCGTTTTTTTACGGATCCTATTTTCACCCAATCGGATTTTTTACAGCGGCTTTGAACTTTGGTGCACTTAGTATCTATTGGGATAACCGGGATTACCGTTATTACGACGGGGCTTATTACCAGCCCTATAACAATGGCTATCGCGTGGTAGCTCCCCCGTATGGTGCCGGCATCCCTTACCTGCCCAACGGGTATAGTACCACCGTTTTGGGTAATGATACTTTCTATTATTTTGGCGGGATCTTTTATTACAATGATGGCAACAGCTATATCATCACCCAGGCACCTCCGGGAGCTGTGGTGTATGACCTGCCGGAAGGATGTACTGATGTAGTGGTGGGTAATATCTCATACCTGCAATACAATAACACTTTGTTCCAACCCATTGTACTCAATGGCAGAAATGCGTATGAAGTGGTAGAGCTGGATGAGAATGATCAATAAACGACGTTGCACTTTCTCTATGGTGATTTTTTTCACCGCGGAGGAGGGGAGAAGGGGAGTTACGCAGAGGAAAGCATTAATCATTGTGCCTTTGTGTCTTTGTGAGAAAAAAATCACACAAAGACACAAAGGCACGGTTTTTTAAGAACGCAAGGGGCCCCCTTCCTGGTTGGCAATCACTGTTGACATGAGTTCAAGATTGTGGGCCGTGTTGGCTAGCGCGGTTGCCAGGTCTACCGGTTGGGGATTGATGGAGAGCAGGACATCAAAACAGGCTGCCAGTTCGGGATACGGTTCTGCAGGAATACTACCTGCTAAGGCAATAACCGGAATATTTTTTTTCTTTGCCCGCATGGCTACACCAAATGGTGCTTTGCCATCCAGGGTCTGCAGATCGATACTCCCTTCCCCGGTAATCACAAGATCCGCTTCCTGCAAAGCTGCATCAAACCCGGTGAGATCGAGAAAATGTTCGATGCCATTCACCGTTTTAGCACCCAGCAGAGCTGATAAACCTGCCGCCGTTCCGCCCGCAGCTCCTCCATGCCGTATTTGTTGCATATCGATACCGGTGGTTTGTAAGACAACTTCGTTGAAACGCTTGAGCGAGGCTTCGAGTTGTTGAACAGCATCCTGGTCTGCGCCTTTTTGCGGACCAAAAATTTTAGCCGCCCCTTTTTCGCCCAGCAAGGGATTGGTCACATCACAAAGGATAGAAATTTCTGTTTGACGGATTCTTGCATCAGAATGGGTGAGATCGATAGCAGCCAGCTTCACGAGGCTCTCCGGCAGGCGCGTTAACGTTTTCCCTTCGGCATCCAGGAATCGGATGCCCAATGCTTCGAGTATTCCGGTTCCGCCATCAACGGTGGCACTGCCGCCCACACAAAGAATGATCTTGGTAACACCCCTGTCCCATGCTTTTTGTAATAACTGACCTGTTCCAAAAGAACTGGCATGAAGGGGATCCAATTCATCCGGTTGCAACAAACGCAGACCCGATGCTGCCGCCATTTCAATCACGGCTGTCTGGCCCTGGTCTATCAGACCCATCCATCCTTTTATTTCCCTGCCCAGTGGATCTGTCACCTTTTCTTCGATAAAAATACCTTTCAATAGCTGTGTGAGTAAAGTACCGGTTCCATCTCCCCCGTCACCCACCGGAAAACAACGGGTACTGCAGGGCAACCTGCTTTGCTGAAAACCTTTTTCAATGGCCGCTGCTGCCGCTGCCGCAGACAAACTGTTTTTAAAGGCATTGGGTGCGATCAGGATATGCATGGGTTTAGCGAAAAAGGGTTAATACATAAACGACACCGATGGTGGTTAATCCCATTAATAGTGTGGCTACCGAATAGACTTTGAGCATGGGCGACATATCGATTTTTTCAAACTTCGCGATCACCCAGAAATAAGCGTCGTTCGCATGAGAGATCATCATCGATCCCGCACCCATGGCCAGTACACAATACAATCGCTGATCGGGTGTATCAAAACCCAGTTGGTGCAAAAGCGGCTGAATGATGGATGCCGCCGTAATGATGGCCACGGTGGAAGAACCTTGTGCCGTTTTTAAAAAAGAAGTCAGGAGAAAGGGGAAAAAGATCCCCATGGTTGCCAGCGGCAGAGATTCACTCAGGTGCTGACCGATATGTGTTGCGGCGAGTACGGCACCAAAGGCACCGCCTGCACCAATGATCACGAGTATGCCGCCTGCTTTTTCTACCGCTTCCTGCAGCCATTGGTTGATGGCTTTACCAGGTATGGATCTACCGGATAAAGCCAGTAATACCCCCACCGACAATGCCATGACCGGATCGCCCAGCAGGGTCAGGATCTGCCAGTTACCGGTCAATGTATTTTCAAAAACCGATCTCCCTGCAATCAGGATAATGGGAACCAGTACGGGCAGGAAGGCGCGGAAAACAGAGGGATAGGTAATGGTTGCACTATTTTTGATTTCTTCGGTGGTTTCCTTCACTTGTTCGCTTACGCGGTTGCCTGCATAGCCCGCATACAGATAACCCACCAGCATGGCGGGTATGCCAACAAGAATGCCCGTGATGATCAATTTGCCAAATGGCACATCCATCATACCGGCTGCCGCCGCAGCACCCGGATGCGGGGGTATCAGACAATGCACCGCATACAAACCCGTAGCCATGGATACGGCCATCACAATCACGCGGGTGCCTGTTCTTTTGGCAAGGGTTACATTCAACCCACTCAGTACGATAAAACCGGAATCACAAAAAATGGGAAGTCCGACCACAAACCCGATGATGCTCATGGCCAGTGCCGGATACCGGTCGCCGATTTTTTTCAGGATATAATTGGCCATTACCTGTGTGCTGCCATTCCGTTCGAGTATCACACCTAATGCGGTACCCAGTACAATGATAAAACCCAGGGATTTGAGGATATTGCCAAAACCGTCTTTTGCCGCCGTGATGATATCCGGCAGGGGCAGCTGTACACCCAACCCCACCACACCCGATGCCAATAGCAGCGCAAAAAAGGGATGCACTTTTAGTCTGGCTGTCAATACAACAATCAGGCTGATGCCTGCCAGTAAAGAGAGTAATACCTGCAGAAAGGAAGGTGCCATACAAGCAATGGGTTAAGTAAGAAATGGAATACCAGACAATTTATTCAAAAAAAACCGAACCCGTCCACCATATCCCTTTCCGAACAAATACCTTTGCCGGATGAATAGATTCGAGATTGTAAAAGACAATATAGTCAACAGAAGAAGCATCAAGCCGGGAGATATGAATGGCGGGATCATAGAAAAAGAACAGATCCTGCAATTGCTGGAGCTGGCCAATTATGCCCCAACACATGGCAGAACCGAACCCTGGCGTTTTGTGGTGTATGAAAAGGAAGCCAAGAAAACATTCTGCGCCGATCATGCGAACTTATACAAAACGCATACCGATCCTGAAAAATTTACCACTGCCAAGTATGACAAACTGGTTAGCCAGGGCGATACGCTTTCGCACATCGTAGTGGCGTATATGAAAAGAAGTGTGGGCAACAGCATTCCCGCAATAGAAGAAGCGGCTGCGGTATCCGCTGCCATTCAGAATATCCTGCTCGGGGCAGCCGCACTGGATATTGCGGTGTTGTGGAGTACGGGTGGCATGACCCATCATCCTTCCCTGAAAACCTATTTGGGTCTCGGAGAGGAGGACCTGGTAATGGGCTTATTGCTCATGGGTTATACCGACCAGCCCGCTCTGCCTGTCAAAAGAAACAGTACCATTGATTCAAAAGTTATGTGGATGTAAGGGTATCTTTCACCGGTAAACCCCCATCCTTTTTCTTGTAAAACATTTTTTATGGCAGCACATCATGGCAAACTGATCATATTAACGGCACCTTCCGGTTCCGGCAAGACATCGATCACGCGGTATCTGATCCAGAAATATCCGCAGCTTTCCTTTTCGATCTCCGCCACCACCCGATCACCCCGCGGCCAGGAAAAAAATGGTGTGGAATATTATTTTCTCACGGTTCCCGAATTCAGGCAGAAGATCGATGCGCACGAATTCATTGAATGGGAGATGGTGTATGAAGGAAAATATTACGGCACTTTAAAAACCGAACTGAACCGCATCTGGGATGCCGGTAAGATCCCCATGCTGGATATCGATGTGCAGGGAGCCATTCATGTGCAGCAGAAATTTGACGGCGATTGTTTGTCCATCTTTATCCAGCCGCCTTCTGTTGAAGAATTGAAAAGAAGACTCGAAAGCCGTGGCACAGAAACTCCCGAAACCCTGGCCATCCGTGTGAGCAAAGCCAGCTACGAGATGTCGTTCCGGCATCATTTTTCCAGGACCATCCTCAATGATGAACTGGAAAAAGCCTGTATCGAAACCGAAAACCTGATCAAAGATTTCTTAGGTTGGTAAGTTTGTTTTGCAGAAATTGAGTAGCTAATACCCTGACTATGTCCTTTCAAAACAGAACCGTTTTTATCACCGGTGCCAGCAGAGGTATCGGTAAAGCCATGGCCCTGCGTTTAGCAAGGGAAGGTGCCAATATCGTGATCGCCGCCAAAAGTGTGGAAGAAGATCCCAGGCTGGGCGGTACCATCTTTTCTGCTGCCGAAGAAGTCATAGCAGCAGGCGGTAAAGCACTGGCCGTTCAGGTTGATATCCGGCACGAAGACCAGGTAGCGGCTGCGGTTCAAAAAGCAGTGGATCATTTTGGGGGGATCGATGTGCTGATCAACAATGCATCAGCCATACAGTTAACACCCACCGAACAAACCGAAACCAAACGGTTCGACCTGATGCAAAGCATCAATGTAAGGGGCACTTTCCTGATGGGGAAATATTGTATCCCACATCTGCGCAAAGGAAAGAATCCGCACATCATCACTTTATCTCCCCCCATCAACCTGAATCCCAAATGGATGGGTGGACATATTGCGTATACCATTACCAAATACAGCATGAGTATGCTGGCACTGGGCTGGGCGGCAGAACTGAAGGGCGCCGGTATCGCCTCCAACGCCCTTTGGCCACGCACCACGATTGATACCGCCGCTGTAAGAAATTTATTAGGCGGCGAAGCCCTGGCAAGGATGAGCCGCACACCTGATATCATTGCCGATGCGGTATATTATATCCTCAGCAAACCCGCTGCACAATGCACGGGGAATACCTTTATTGATGAAGAAGTCATGGCTGCGGAAGGCATCACCGATCTGAGTAAATATTCCGTTGTACCGGGTGCGGAATTGTACCGCGACCTGTTTGTGTAACCGATTTTTACACCGGCTTTTGGGTGAGCAAACTTTTTGTTTGGAACCGGTTGGTGCAAACACTTTTCCTTTATACTGAAATAAAAATCTCTGTTATGAAAAAATGGATGGTTTCTTTTGCCTGTCTGATCCTGGGTTTTGTTGTGCAGGCACAAAATGCAGCA
>JAGWTX010000666.1 GCA_028875955.1 Bacteroidota bacterium
ATTCCGTCCATTTTTTATCCGAAGCGGCGGAAGCCACCACATTATCTATAAAAGCCATACCCCGAATACCATCTGTGAAGGTTGGGAAGTCGAGCATTTCGGCGGTAGGGGTTTTCCCATCCATCATAGCAGAAAGGGTCAAGGCAAAATTCCGGTAGATATTGCCAAATGCCTCCAGGTAACCTTCGGGGTGTCCGCCGGGTGTCCTGCAGTTATGGGTGGCAAAAGAAGAAAGCCTGTCGCCATAATTACCACCGGCTCTCAGGATCTGTGTAGGTTGATCCAGCCATTTCACCAACAGGGTATTGGGTTCGTGTTGCGCCCATTCAATACCGCCCTTCTCACCATAGATGCGGATCTTTAAAGCGTTTTCTTCACCGGCTGCCACCTGGGATGCCATCAATACACCCGCTGCGCCGTTATTGAATTTTAATAATACGTTACCGTCATCATCCAGGGCCCGGCCTTCCACCATGATATTGAGATCGGCACAAAGATGGGTGATCTGCGCACCGGTGATGTATTCAGCCAGGTGTGCCGCATGTGTTCCGATATCGCCCATGCATCCGCTTTTTCCGGATTTTTTGGGATCGGTTCGCCAGGCAGCCTGGGCATTCCCTTCGCGTTCGCTGAGTTTGCTTAACCAACCCTGGGGGTACTCGACCCACACTTTTCGGATCTTTCCAAAAACGCCTTCCCGGAACATGGCTTTGGCCTGTTTCACCATCGGGTAACCGGAATAGGTATGTGTCAGGCAGAGGGTAAGCCCGGTTTCCTCCACTTTTTGTTTTAACTGTTTGGCTTCATCCAGCGTAAACGTCATGGGTTTCTCGATCACCACATGAAAACCATGATCCAGCGCCATCATGGCCGGAGCAAAATGCGCGAAATTGGGTGTTACGATCGTAACAAAATCCATTCGCTTATCAGCCGGTAACTGGCTTTCCTTGGTGATCATCTCCTCATAAGTGAGGTAGGTTCTGTCGGCCGGGAGGAACAACATTTCTCCCGAGGCTTTGGCGATTTCGGGGTTGATGCTAAGCGCACCACAGGCTAATTCTATCAGGCCGTCCATATTGGCAGCCAGTCGGTGGATGGCGCCGATAAAGGCGTCCTTGCCTCCACCTACCATTCCCATTCTGAGTTTACGATTCATGATTGATGCTTTTTTATGAAAAGAGCTGATTTTGTATATTTTCTCACGCCAAAATGCGGGAGGGGGTGTAAAGCTTATAAAAATAATTGATGTCTAACTGATTTTATCAATCCAGTTTTAAAAATAAAAAATTACATTTAACCACAGATTGTTTTTCCATTTAATTCTAACGATATGCAGACTACTCCCCAACGTAGCCAATTATTTGTTGCCAGTTGTCTGGCCCTGCTTGTAACTTCTCTTTCTTTTGGAATTCGTGCCGGTATCCTCGGCAGACTGGGTGTTCAGTTTGAACTCAATGCCCAGGAACTCGGAAGCATTGCTGCCACTGCATTCTGGGGTTTCCCGCTGGCAGTGGTGATCGGTGGTTTTGTGGTTGACCTGATCGGTATGAAACGATTGCTCATCGTTGCTTTTGTATTTCACCTGGCAGGTATCGTACTCACCATTTTTGCGGGAGGGTACTGGTCCTTGTTTATTTCCACGCTTTGCATAGGCATTGCAAACGGAACGGTGGAAGCTGCCTGTAATCCGCTGGTGGCCACCATTTATTCCGACAACAAGACCACCAAACTGAACCATTTCCATCTTTGGTTCCCGGGTGGTATCGTGATCGGCACATTGCTGGTCTTTTTCCTGGATAAAGCCGG
>JAGWTX010000667.1 GCA_028875955.1 Bacteroidota bacterium
ATATCGCTCAGGAAACTGATCGATTTTAATGAGCTGCCCGAAATGGAATTACTGGATAAAAACAGGTTGATTTTTCTGGAGAAGAAAATGAAAAAAGGGGCTTCAGATTTTCACCTCGTAACACCCGGTGAAACCCTGCCTGATATTGCCCAAATGGAAGGGATCCGTCTGGAAAACCTGTTGGCGTACAATCACCTCACCAAAGAATCGGCACTTACCAACGGTGAGAAATTGCTGCTCAGGGAAGTAACCGCAAAGGCTTCTTCCAGATAAGTTTCTAAATTTTCTTATTTTACAGTTCCACTACCTAATTCCTGCATATGCCAGAGATCAACGTTCATGACAAGACATTTGTACCTTATCTGCCCGAGTCCCTGATACTGGAAAAAGTTCAGGAACTGGCGGCACAGCTGGATAAGGATTATGCAGGAAAAAGACCTCTGTTCATTGCCATACTCAATGGGTCTTTTATGTTTACGGCCGACCTGTTTAAAGCACTTACCATTGAAGCTGAAATCTGTTTTATCAAGTTGGCTTCCTATAAAGGCACCAAATCAACCGGTCAGGTTGTTACAGCTATCGGACTGGATATGGATATCAATGGAAGACATGTTGTGATTCTGGAAGACATCATAGATACCGGCAAGACCATGAACGAATTTCTGCCCCAACTCCGGCATCAGCAACCCGCTTCTTTAAAAATTGCCGTCCTTTTGCATAAACCGGAAGCCACCGTTTTTCCTGTCACCATTGACTATTGCTGTTTTTCCATCCCGAATAAATTTGTGCTGGGTTATGGACTGGATTATGACGGACTCGGCAGAAACATCCGCGAATTATACCAATTAAGCAACGAAGCCTAAAGTTCTGTAAATAATTTACCAGCTGCTGGCATTTGCCGTGAATCTGTTTTAACTTGGTAAAAATGCCTGCCAGCAAATGAAAAAGCTCATTTGGGTTATTCTTTGTTTTGGATTGGCCACCGGACTGCAAGCTCAGTATTATCTCAGGGGAGAAATCAAGGATGAACAGGGAAGAATCTTATCCGGTGTCAAAATTCAACTTGCTTCCAAAGGAAGCTACCCCTATTATAGCGGTATCAGCGGCACTTTTGGCATTTCCACGCAGAAAAAAACCGATACCATTACTTTACAAATGGACGGCTATGAAAGGTTGCATACCTGGATTGATACCCGTACCTACCAGTATTTTACCATGAAGATGTTGCCTGCCACGGCACATCTTTATCATCCCAAACTGCTATCGGCAACCACCCATCTTACCAAAGATCCGGTTTCAAGCAACGCAATACTGGGTGAGAGTTACAGCAACCTGGTAGAGAACAGTTTTATTGCTTCCGACAAATACCCGGAAACCGGTTTTGCCATCAATATTGACAAAGCATCCTATAGCAATCTTAGACGCTTTATCAGCAACGACATGCAGGTTCCGGTAAATGCCATCCGGATTGAAGAACTGTTGAATTATTTTGATTATTCCCTGCCTGCAGACCGGATGCTCCGAAACCGTTTTAGTTGCCGGACCCGGATAACAGATTGTCCCTGGCAGAAGGATGATCAATTGTTATTTATCAACCTGACAGCCCCTCAGTTGCCATTGGACAGCATCCCACCTTCCAACCTGGTATTCTTAATAGATATATCCGGCTCGATGGATAAGCCGAATCGGTTACCCCTTTTGCAGTCTGCATTTGACTTACTGGTCAATCATCTGCGAAAACAAGATACCATCACGGTGGTAACCTATGGAGGCGGAGTAGGTATCGCCCTGCCACCCACCAGTGG
>JAGWTX010000668.1 GCA_028875955.1 Bacteroidota bacterium
GCGCAACCAATATCCCTTTAAACGAGCTGGCCAATGAGAACAGATTCCGGAAGGATCTGATTTACCGGATCAATACGGTAGAGATCACCGTTCCGCCGCTCAGAAAACGAAAAGAAGATATTGTGTTACTGGCGCTTCATTTTGCCCGGATCTATGCCGGTAAATACCTGAAACCGAATATCCAGTTTCATGAATCTGCATTGGATAAGCTGCGGCAATACACTTTTCCGGGTAATGTACGTGAGTTACAATATACCATTGAGCGGGCCATTATCATGACGGATTCGGAAATGATCCAGGCCAACGACCTGTTGTTTTCTCCGATTGAAAATACGGTTACCGAATCACAGGAAGATGAAGTGCTGAAACTCAGTACGATGGAAAAAAACACCATTATGCGTGTCATTGATAAGCATAATGGAAATATCAGCAAAGCCGCCAAGGAATTAGGGCTTACCAGAACCGCATTATACAGAAGACTCAGCAAGTATGACATCTAAGAAATTTCAATGGGATATTCTCCTGAAGGTATTGTTACTGTTTGTTACCTTATTTTCCCTTTCCTTTTTATTGGTAAAGGGATGGGTGCTTTATGCAGTTATACTACTGCCAGTCATCACTTACCAGATCATTGATTTTTATAAGTTCCATAAACTGGCACAAAGGGAAGTGGAACAGTTTGTGGAGTCGATCCAATACCGCGATTTTTCCCGGAATTTCAATGTATCCCAGGCCCCGGAAGACCTGAAATCCCTGCGCAAGGGATTTAATGAGATCAATACCGCCTTTAAAGTCATCTCCAAAGAAAAAGAAACCCAATACCAGTATTTGCAGAAGATCCTGGAACTAGTGGACACGGGTATACTTTCCTATGAGAATGAGACGGGAGAAGTGGTATGGATGAATGAGTCACTGAAAAGAATGTTGTTACTGCCTTATCTGAAAACCGTTCATTCCTTACAGAAAAGGGATGAACAGTTGTATCAGGAAGTGATCAACCTGAAACCCGGCAACAACCATATTGCTGCGGTTCATCATGAAAAGGGCACGTTTAAGATACTGTTATCTGCCACAGCGTTTCAGACAGAGGGCAGGATGTACCAGCTGGTGGCTTTTCAGAACATCAATGAGGCATTGGATGAAACGGAATCGAAAGCCTGGCAGAAACTGCTGAGTGTCATGACGCATGAGATCATGAATTCGGTTGCCCCCATTTCCTCTCTGGCAGATACCTTGAAAAACCGCTTGCAGCAATCGGTACGGTACCTGGATAACAGCAACGGGGTGGTGGAAGACCTGGAAGTAGGGATCAATACCATCAAAAGAAGGAGTGAGGGGCTGCTCAAATTTGCGGAAGTCTACCGGAACCTGAATAAGATCACCACCCCGAATCTCAAACACGTGTTTGTCAGGGATCTTTTTGAGAACATGCATAACCTGATGCAGCCAACTTTACACCAGAAGGGGATTGAAATGGAAATCATTCTCAAGGATCCGGAGCTTTCGGTAGATGTGGATACCAATCTGGTCGAACAGGTACTGATCAATTTGATCGTAAATGCGATTGAAGCGGTGAAAGATACCGATCAGCCAAAAATTATCCTGTCTGCGGGGCCGCTTGCCAATAATAAGATGGCGATAAAAGTTGCCGATAACGGTGCGGGGATTACACCGGATGTCATGAACAATATCTTTATTCCATTTTTCAGTACCAAGAAAAACGGAAGCGGTATCGGTTTAAGTCTTTGTAAACAGATCATGATGTTGCACAAGGGGAATATTTCTGTGCAGTC
>JAGWTX010000056.1 GCA_028875955.1 Bacteroidota bacterium
GATCATTTCGGGAAACAGACGGTTATCAGTACGGATCTGCTGATAGAGGGTATTCATTTCGACCTGATGTATACACCCCTGAAGCACCTGGGTTATAAATCTGTGATGGTGAACCTAAGTGATATCTATGCGATGAATGCCACCCCCACCCAGATCACCATGAGCATTGCCATCAGTAACCGGTTTAGTCTGGAAGCACTGGATGAGTTTTATGAGGGGGTGTTTATCGCCTGTGAGAAACATGGGGTTGACCTGGTGGGTGGGGATACCTCAACCTCCCAGAAAGGGTTCATCGTTTCAGTAACTGCGATCGGGGAAGCTGCTGCAGATAAGATTGTAAAAAGAAGTACCGCTCAAAAGGGAGATCTGATCTGTGTAAGCGGCGACCTGGGTGGCGCTTTTCTGGGTCTGACATTGATGGAGAGAGAAAAAAAGATCTATCTGGAAAATCCAAAACTCCAGCCAGACCTGGAAAATGAAAGTTATATCGTTGGTCGTTTACTAAAACCCGAAGCCCGTAAAGAAGTGATCGACTTCTTCGAGCAGAATGAGATATTACCCACTGCCATGATGGATGTGAGCGATGGTATCAGCAGCGAAGTCTTACACCTTTGTAAACAAAGCAACCTGGGTTGTGTGATCTATGAGGAAAAGATTCCGGTTTCCGATGAAAGCCGTAAAGCCGCCTACAAGTTCGGGTTGGACCCCACCGTTTGTGCACTCAATGGTGGTGAGGATTATGAACTGATTTTTACCCTGAAACAGGAAGATTACGATAAGATCACACTCAACGAGGAAATCAGTGTGATCGGTTATATGACGGATATTGCCGATGGCTGCAAATTACAAACCAAGGGCGGTAATACTTTCCCCATAACGGCACAGGGATGGAATGCTTTTCAGAAATAAATGTGCCATGCGAAACAAGGGTCTTCTCTGTTTACTTTTTTTTCTGACAGGCCTGGGCTCAGCATTTTCGCAGACCGTTTCAAAAACGAAACATTTACCCAAATACGCAGCTTCTGTACTGCGGGATGATTTTCAATTACTCAGAAAAATCCTGGAAGCCAACCATCCTTCCCTGTACTGGTATACGCCAAAGGATAGCATGGATTATTTTTTTGACCAGACGCTTAACAGTCTCACCGATTCGCTGGATGAAGTGCAATTTAAAAACAAAGTGGGATGGGTGGTAAGTAAGATCAGGTGCGGACATACCACGGTCCGGTTTTCCAGGAGGTTTACAAAAAATTCGTCAGGGTACCGGTATCCTTCTTTCCCTTTGTACCTGAAAGCCTGGAATGACAGCCTGGTTGTTCTGGCAAATCTTCTGCCCGGTGATTCCACCCTCAAAAGAGGAACGATCATCACCGGTATCAACGGATATAGTAACCGGGCATTGCTGGATACCCTGTTCCGGTTTATCGGTTCAGATGGTTATGCTTTCAATTATAAGAACCAGGTAGTGAGTGGTAATTTCCCCGCCTGGTACAAAACCATCATCGGTCTGGACTCTGTTTATACCATACAGTATGTGGATTCCACAGGCAAAAATGCCATTGCCAGATTATCCAATTACATGCCTCCCACCCAAAAAGATACCGGTTTACAAAATAAGTCCCGGCAAATACAACCCCGGCCGGGAAGAAAAATGCGGCTGCAGAATCTTAGGAACCTGGTGATTGATACCTCACTCCATACCGCCTTTATGCATCTGAGTACATTTTCAGGCGGGGGTTTGCGAAGTTTTTTCAGAAGATCCTTTAAGACCCTTTCGAAACTTTCCATAACAAATTTGGTGATCGATCTGCGGGAAAACGGTGGCGGAAAAGTAACCAGCAGCGTATTGCTGGGCCGCTATCTATCCGATCATCCCTTTAAAGTGGGAGACACGATTGCCGCCATCAGCCGGAAGTTCCATTACGGACGATATATTCATCCTTCGATTCTCTATTGGCTGGGAATGAATTTCGGTGCCCACAAAGAATCTGATGGACTGATTCATTTTCGCAGGTATGAAACCAAGTTTTTTCAACCGGATAAAAAATTCCATTTTGACGGACAGGTCATACTGGTACAGGGGGGGTATAGTTTTTCGGCTGCCACCATGTTCATAGCCGAACTGAAAGGACAGAAAAATGTGATCATTGCCGGCGAGGAAAGTGGTGGGGGTTATTATGGGAATTCCGCCATGTATCTTCCAACGATTCGGTTACCCCACACGGGATTGCGAATTGACCTGCCGATGTATCGTCTGGTTATGGATAAAAACAGACCCAAGGGGAGGGGCATTGAACCTGACCTGCTGATACCTCCTTCCTCCTTTGCCATCCGAAAGGGTTTTGATCCCAAAATGCAGGTGATCAAAGAATGGATCAGGGAGGGCAGATTGGGCAAAACCCCGGATACCCGGAAACCCGGTTAACCGATTTTTAAGCCCGATACACACGATAAAAACAAGTTCGAAGAAACGGTTGTGCTATTTTGCAGCCCTTCATGACGCCAGCGAAATTTGGGATACCAGCTCTACTCCTACATTGTCTTTTGATAAGTCAGGAACCCTTATTGGCGCAAACAAAGGACACCCTGATCGCACCGGTTGTTACCGAAACCAAACACAAGCTGACATTAAAACCGACTACGGATTTCGACCAGCGGTTTTCCTTTATCGACAAAGAAGGGGTCAATATATGGGGTTATCGTGTTGGGGTTGTTGTAAACGATGTATATAAAACAGGGATTGGTGGTTATTTTCTGGAACAGGAAACGGCTGGCATACGAAAAGATGCCGATGGCATTCCTTATAACCAATTGAAAAAACGCCTGTATTATGGTACCATTTATTATGAACCCTTTTTGTTTCGCAGAAAAAGATGGGAGATGAGTATGGTTTTTGAACTGGGTTATGGAAAAGCTTTGCTGGATTCCACCAATAAGATCCGGGGTACGGTTCTGCACAAGACCCTGAACCAGGTGTTTGTGCCTGCAGGTATGGGTTATTCAGTAAATTTTATCATTCCCGATATGCGGGGTCTGCATTTTCTCACCTATATCGGATTGAACGGCATGATCGGATTGCGGAAAGCGGTTTTTGAAAGCGACCTGAAATACAATTTCGATGGCTGGTACTGGAGCATAGGTACGGCAATCTTTATTGATAAGATCTTCTCAGATATCAAATATGGCCGGTACCGAAACTCCAAACCCCGGTAAAACTTTCTTTTCCTGATTCCATCTAACCTGCGGGCTATATTGCTGCAAACGCAAAAACTCAGGGAGTATACATCTGTTCCTTACTGAGCACACACTGAACTTTCAGGTCAGCATCCAGCATAACCATATTTGCCTCCAGACCTTTTTCAATTTTACCCAGCCGATGGTCAAGCTTCATAACGCGGGCAGGATATAAACTCACCATACGCAAGGCTTCCCCCAGATCAATTCCAACATGTTCCACCAGGTTTCGAAGGGCTTTTATCATGTTGAGTGCCGATCCGCTGAGGATCCCGTTGGAAACATACCGGTCTCCCGAAAAGTGATGCGGATAGGGACCATCTGATGTTTCGGTTACCGCATCGGTGATCACAAAAAGCCGGTCCTGCATGATCTTTTTGGCTATCCGCATGGCGGCAACATCCACATGGTATCCATCCGGTACCATACTGGCCATGACACCCGGATGATCAAAGATGGCACCCACCAATCCGGGAGCGCGGTGTTGCAAAGGGCTCATGGCATTGTATAAATGTGTGGCTGCTGAGATCCCGGCGTTGAAGGCTTCCATCCCTTCGTGGTAACTGGCATTGCTATGACCCGCAGAAACCACAATGCCCGCAGCCTGAATCATGTCAACTACTTCTCTTTTACAAACCTCCGGTGCCAGGGTAATCATGGTGATCACCCCTTTACCATAAGCAAGTAATTCCCGAACCTCTTCTATCTCAGGCGCATGAATAAACCGTTCTATGTGCGCACCTTTTCTTTGCGGATGCAACCAGGGGCCTTCAATATGTAATCCCAAACAACCTTCTCCGCCTTTCTCCCAATACGCTTTCACCGCATCTATACATTTATAAAAAACCTGTGTTGAATTGGTTGCTACCGTCGGCTGAAAAAAAGCCGCACCGCCACCCAGGCAATAAGTATGCAGAAGTTCCAGGGAAGCGGGCTCGGGATAAACCGCCAATAATTTATCAAATGCGCCATAGATCTGAATGTCCATAAAAGCCGGTGCAACAAGGGGAAATATTTTTTCTCCCCCCGCATCTGAAAATGAACGGATATCACTGATCCTGCCCCCGCTGATCTCTACTACCTGGTTAGCCAGCCATCCGGTTCCGGTAAATAATCGGGAGGTATGTATTTTTGTTGTGGCTTCAGTCCTGGTCTCCATCTTCGGATATAATTTTAAAATGATCGGCATCTTTCCAGAAAGGAAATTTTTCCCGCACCTGAATCAGGGTCTCTTTTTCCAGCTGAATTGTAAACACATCCTCTTCGTGCTGTTTGTGATACAGGGTGGTTCCCAGTGAATCCAATACCATGCTATCCCCGCTGTGATAAATGCCGTTCCCGTCTTCTCCCACACGATTTACAGCAACCACAAAACACTGGTTTTCGATGGCTCTCGCTGTCAACAGGCTTTTCCATGCGTGAGACCTTCTTTCCGGCCAGTTGGCAACATACAGCAGTACATCATATTCCGGCACATCTGTGTTTTGCTGTCTTCCCCAGACAGGGAAACGCAGGTCATAGCATACCTGTAGGTTTATTTTCCATCCCTTAACCTGCGCGATGAGGCGTTTATGACCGGCAGTATATTGCCGGTCTTCCCCCGCAAAGGCAAACAGGTGGCGTTTGTCATAATAACCGATGCTCCCATTGGGCAATACCCATAAAAGCCGGTTGAAATACTGACCCTTTTCTTCAATGATAAGGCTACCGGTAAGAATAATCCTTTGGGTTGCTGCCATCCTTTTCATCCAGGTCACGGTTTCACCCTGCATGGTTTCGGCAAGGTCTTTGGGCCGCATACTAAACCCGGTTGAGAACATTTCCGGTAAAACCACGATCTCTGTTTTTTCAGGAATCCCAAGAATCTTTTTTTCCAGCATCGCCAGGTTGGCCTTGCGATCTTCCCAAAATAGTCGGGTTTGGAGTAGGGTGAAATGAAGTGTCTGCATAATCCTGGCTTAACCCCTGCAAGTTAATGCATCCGGTAACTCAGTTTGATAGAACCATAGTCCTGATCACGGGTTTGGGTGACGGCTTCTTTGGACTGGTGCACATAGGCCACCTGCGCCGTCCATCTGTCGGCAGCATAACAAATCCCAAGGGTTTGCTGAAACATCCATCGCCGGGGATCACTTAGCACCGCGCCTTCACCCTTGGCAAACAATCCCCCCTGGATGGTGGCGTTATATCCCTGAAACAAGAGTTCCGGATACCAGAAAAAATAACATTCATGGTTTCTTCTCAACAGGGCCGGCCTGTTTTGGATCCTGGCGTTCCACATCGCGCTGTTGGCATTCTTTTCAAAACTGCCGATACATAGATAATTGCCAATGCCGGCATAGGTCAAACTGGATCCAAGACTGGCCCTTCCCACGGGTACCAGTTTTATCCAGCTGCTGTCTTCCAGCAAGGTGGCTGCATAGGAAATACCCAGATCCGCACCCAGGGCGTTCTGGACCTGGTAGGCCCATCCGGTAAAACGGCTGTAATGCAGGAGCCGGTGGTAACTGTTTTGTACAGATTCCCCGAAAGAAGCTTCCCCTACCACATCCATCCTGGCCCAATATTGAAGTACTTCATCTTTATGGGAAAATTTTTCTTCGCTGTATTGGAAATACAAATAGCCGCAATAGGGTCTGTCGATATCAGCAGGAAGAAGCGTTTTCCGGATCAGGGGGGTATAGATCATCTGACCCATTTCATATTGTACCATCTTTTTTTGGGGTGCATGAGAAAGATGGCGGAGGCTTACAAAAAACCCATTGGTATAATAGGCGTCTTTTTGCTGTCCCAGATAGGCATCGTTCTCCGTAATCATGGAAATTTCCCTTTGGTAAACCGGGGAAACTTTTTTTTGGGCACCTGCTGTTATCAGACAGGCACAAAAACAAAATAGCAACCATCGTTTCTTCATCATAATCATTCACATATTAACCCTTAGACATCATTTTTTTGCCGGATCTTTTTTATTGCCTTTTGGATCAGGGGCAGTTCATACCCTTTTTGAAGGAGATAGGCGCTGGTTTTTGCCTGTCGGCTGTATACCTGTTCCCCTTTTAAAAGTTTCCATTTCAAACCGGCCAATTTCTCCAAAACAAGTTCATAATCGGTTGCTTCGATTTCCCGGATGGCCCTTTTTATGTTTTGCTCACTCACTCTTTTTTGCCTCAGGGCATAGACTATTTTCGATTTCCCCCATTTTTTCTGCCTGAAATGTCCGCCCGCAAACAGAATGGCAAAGCGCTCTTCATTCAGATAATCTTCTTCAATAAGTTGTGCTAGCAGAATTTCTACCTCTTTTGCAGCCAGGCCCATTCCAAACGCTTTCTCTCTCACTTCGGAATGGCATCTTTCGCTGTAACCGCAATATTGTTTCAGTTTTGGGTAAGCCATTTCAGGCGTAAAATGCTTTTTCACTATCGGAAATTATAAAAATTCAATTATATTTGGATACCCAATTCCCCAACTGATTATTTCGTAACAACCCTTATCCATCCACGCATGTCCATTGCGAAGCTTATCGTTTGTGTCATAGATGATGACAATATCTATCAGTACACCGCAAGGGTCTTACTGGAATCCACAGGATTGGCTAAAAAGATAACCTCCTTTTACAATGGCCGTGAAGCCATCAGTTTTTTTCAAAAAGCTGAAAACCAAAATCCGGATGAGCTGCCGGATGTCATTTTTCTGGATATCAACATGCCCATTATGAATGGCTGGGAGTTTCTTGAAGAATACGACAAACTGCATACCTCTTTTCCGAAACCCATCATGGTATATGTCGTAAGCTCCTCCGTTGACAGTTCCGACATGCAGAAATCCCGTTCTTTTGAAGCGGTTTCCGATTATCTGGTAAAACCGGTAAACCGGAGCAAATTTCTGGAATTGATGGAAAGCCTCTAGGGTCGGGGTATCAATCCACAACTCATTCACATTCTGTTTTTTAACAGGTTTACGCTGCAATTCTGTTACGGAATATTAACATTTTACATTAGGTTTGTTGCGAACCTAAATTCTGCAGAATGAAATTTATTGTTTCGTCCTCTTCTCTGTTAAAACACCTGCAGCAGATCAGCGGTGTAATCAATGCCAATACGGTTTTACCCATACTGGAAGATTTTTTATTTGAGATCCAGGACAAAAAGCTCAATGTTGTGGCAACCGACCTGGAAACCGTGATGCGGGTACAGATGGATGTGGAAAGCAAAACCAACGGGAAAGTATGTATCCCGGCCAAAATCCTTATGGATTCTCTAAAAAACATCGCCGATCAGCCACTTACCTTTAATATCGACAAGAACTTTGCGGTAGAAATCACGAGTGATAACGGTAAGTACAAGGTGATGGGTGAAAACCCGGATAATTTCCCGAAGGAACCCGCTGCGGATGATACCACGGGTTTTACCATGACTAGCAGCGCGCTTTTAACCGCTATCAATAAAACGCTGTTTGCCGTGAGTGGCGACGATCTGCGTCCAGCCATGACCGGTGTGTTTTTTGAACTGACCAAGGACGGTGTACAGTTTGTTGCCACGGATGCGCATCGTTTGGTTCGTTACAAAAGAACAGACACCAAAGCCTCTAAAACAGATTCCTTTATTGTTCCCAAAAAACCCCTGAATCTCTTAAAGAACGCCCTTCCGGATAATGATGATGAACTCAGCATCAGCTATAACAGCAATCACCTGTTTGTGAACCATGGTTCCACGCAAATGATCTGCCGGCTGATCGATGCACGTTTTCCTGATTATAAAGTGGTGATCCCTGCAGACAACCCTTATCGGCTGATCGTAAACAAAGCCGATTTCCAGAATGCCCTTCGCCGGGTTAATGTATTCAGCAACAAGAGCACCAACCAGGTAGCACTGAATATAACCGGCAGCGAGTTGCAAATGGCAGCCCAGGATGTGGATTTCAGCTTTGAAGGAAATGAGCGGATGAATTGTCAGTACGACGGGGAAGACCTTCAGATCGCATTCAATGCCAAATTCCTGATCGAAATGCTGAATGCAGCTGATACGGACGATATCCGAATGGAACTATCCACCCCTACAAAAGCCGGTCTGATAAAGCCCACGGAACAGGGGGAAGGCGAAGACCTGCTGATGCTGGTTATGCCTTTGATGCTGAATAACTGATCGGTTCCTGATATTTTTCCAGCCGCAGAAATGGAGATTGCCTGTGCAATTTTTATTTCTGCGGCTTTTAATTTGCCCCTATTGGAAACATCTATCCATTTTGTTTGTAAATTGACCAAGTAACCGATTGCCGCCATGCTAGACAATATTGTCCATTATTTTGAACATATCCCCAGCCTGCACCGGGCCCTGATACTGGCGGGTGGGATCACTTTTTTCTGGATCCTCGAGGGCGTGGTTCCCTTATTTGGTTTCCGTTATCGCAAATGGAAGCATGCATCGATCAACTTCTTCTTTACATTCACCACTATCCTGATCAATTTTGCATTTGCATTACTGATCGTCAGGGCAAGCGATTGGGTTGTATCGCACCATTTTGGTTTGCTGCAGCTTTTTACCATGCCGCTTTGGCTGTTTTTACTGGTTGGCTTACTGCTGATGGAACTGATCGGCGCTTATCTGATTCATTTTATCGAACACAAGATCAAATGGATGTGGAAATTCCACATGGTACACCATGCGGATACGCATGTAGACACCACCACCGCCAACCGCCACCATCCGGGGGAAAGTGTATTCCGGGCCGTTTTTGCTCTGATCGGTGTAATGGTTTGCGGCGCCCCGATGTGGCTGGTCATGCTGTACCAGAGTATCAGCGTGGTACTTTCCCAATTCAACCACGCCAATATCCGTTTGCCGCTTTGGCTGGATCAGGCCCTCAGCTGGGTCATCGTTTCTCCCAATATGCACAAAGTACATCATCATTATATGCGTCCACTGACCGACAGCAATTATGGAAATATCTTTTCGGTATGGGACCGGCTCCTGGGAACCTTTAACTATACTCCGATCGAACAAATTCATTACGGGCTCGATGTATTGGATGGGGAAAAGGACGAAAAACTGGGCTTCCAGTTATCGATTCCCTTTGACAAAACCGTAAAAACG
>JAGWTX010000669.1 GCA_028875955.1 Bacteroidota bacterium
CAAATCGCAGCGAAGCGAAGATCCCGCGAATAGCGGGACTACAAACTACAGACCACAGACCACAGACCTTCGCCCCATCGCCCTTCTCCCCGGAAGCCGCAAACAGGAAATTGCCAAAAAACTGCCCATCATGCTGGAAGTGGCCAAATCCTTTCCACAGGAAATCTTTGCGGTTGCCCAGGCACCCGGACTGGATGATGCGTTTTATGCACCCTTTTTGTCTGACTATCCGAATGTGGTAACCGTTCGCAACCAAACCTATGATCTTCTCCTGCAGGCCAAAGCGGCCCTGGTAACCAGTGGTACCGCTACTCTGGAAACCGCCCTGTTCGGCGTACCGGAAGTGGTTTGTTACAAAGGCAGTTCCATCAGTTACCAGATCGCCAAAAGGCTGATCAAAATAAAATATATATCGCTGGTCAACCTGATCATGGACAAGGAAGTGGTGAAAGAACTGATCCAGGATGCACTAACCTCCGAAAACCTGGTGAGAGAGCTGGGCCTGCTGTTGCATGATGAAAGAAAAAGAAAGGAATTGACGGAAGACTATACCGCCTTAAAAAACAAATTGGCTGCGGGTGGAAAAGCATCCGCCAAAGCTGCGGAAATCATTGTGGGGATGACAAGTCACTGATCCCGGGCGTTTAGCGAAACAGCGGGATGATCACCAGTTTGAAGATAATAATGATCACCGCCACCAGGAACATGATGAGGGAGATCCGGTTCATACCATGCATGTACTTCATCCATTGGGTCCTTTCTTCGTTGGGATCCCTTTTCCGGATATACAGATATTCTGCGATTTGTTTCCAGATGCCCATAGGGTAATCATTTGGTTGGGTTAACGTACAATAAAGGTAACAAGGTGAAAACTATTTGGTTCATAAATACCGGGAAAATTTAGCTTCAGCAGACACTTATCCCGAATCTGCAGGAAAAGACACGCAAGGCAAAATTTTTGCAGTATGCTGTGATTTTTGATCCATTTCCGCTACTAATGAAAAAAAGCAAGTAACAAACGTGGGTAAAAAGGAAGATTATCTGGCCGCTATCAATGAGAACAGGGATCTGATCCTGAAAGTGGCATCCCTGTATACAAATTCAAAAGAAGACCGGAATGATGTGGTTCAGGAGATCCAGTACCAGCTCTGGAAATCCTTTACCAGTTTTCAGGAAAGATCCAGCATCCGGACCTGGATGTACCGGGTGGCCATGAATGTAGCCATCTATCAATTGAAAATCGGGAAACGGAAAATCAGGTCGGTCCCATTGGAAGAAGACCTGATCGCGATACAGGTGATGGATGATGACGGGTATGAAGAAAAATGGCAGCTGCTAAAAAGCAAGATCAACCAACTGAACCTGCTGGAAAAAGGAATCCTGTTCCTGTATCTGGAAAACAGATCCTATGGGGAAATTGCCCAGATCATTGGCATTTCTGCGAGTAATGTAGGAACCCGGCTTTCCAGGATCAAAGAAAAATTAAGAGAACAAATACAAAACAACCCCGACCATGGAATTAGATGAATTACAACAAACCTGGAATGAACTGGGTAAACAGTCAACCACCACCCCTTCAATGTCGCCAGACCCCTCATCACCAACCTTCAGATCCAGGTTCCGGTCCGGTTTGTACAGGATTGTGTTGCCGGAAATAAGCGGCACCATCGTATGCCTTTTATCCATCGGCTATATCCTGCTGCATTTTGACCGGTTAGACAGTGTGGCTTTTCAATGTACCGGCATACTTACCATTTTACTTTTGATGGCTATGAGCCTGCTCAGTTTGC
>JAGWTX010000057.1 GCA_028875955.1 Bacteroidota bacterium
GCCCCGGCTTCCGCCAGACCGATGGCCATGGCCTTACCAATACCCTTGTTACAACCCGTAACGAGAGCGGTTTTGCCGGAAAGATCAAATGAAATCATTGCCATATCAGAATATGAATTGGGTGCTCAGGAAATTGGAATCCGCTGCTGTCACAATATCATTAATTAATTGCTTATTGCCATCCGTTAATTTGGCAGCCACCAATGAACGGATGGAAAAAGAACGCAGGGCATCCACCACCGAAAGGGTTCCTTCTGCGCTGTCTTTTCTGCCCGTAAATGGAAATACATCCGGTCCGCGCTGGCACTGACAATTGATATTGACGCGGCTCACCTGGTTGACCAGCGGATCGATCAGGGAAGCCAGTTCTGTCTGGTCGTTACTAAAGATACTAACCTGTTGTCCGTGGGTGGATTCGATCAGGTATTCAATCGGTTCTTCCAGCTCATCAAATGGGATCACGGGTATCAGGGGACCAAACTGCTCTTCGCGGTATAATTTCATTTTGTTATTGACCGGGTAGAGTACCGCGGGATAAACAAAGGATTCCGAATGGGCACCTCCGTTCTGATTCATGATGCGGGCACCATGCAATTCCGCATCTTCGATACAGGCTTTCAGATAGGCCGGTTTATTGGGTTCCGGTAAGGGTGTCAGTGATACACCGGGTTCCCAGGGCATCCCGTAAGAAAGTTTGTTCACTTCTTCAGAAAGTTGTTGTACAAAGGCATCCGCTATCGAGCGATGAACAAACACAATCTTGAGTGCGGTGCATCGCTGTCCGTTAAAGGACAGGCTACCCAATACCGTTTCCTGAACAGACAGTTTGATGTCCGCTTTCTCCGTAATGATGGCGGCATTCTTGGCATCCAGACCCAGTATGGCACGGAGACGGTTTACTTTGGGATGCAGTTTTTTCAATTCATTCGCCACTTTACTGGAACCGATCAGCGTCAATACGTTGATCTTGCCCGATTGCATCAAACCCGGAATAATCACATTGCCCCTTCCATAAATCGTGTTCACCACCCCTTTGGGGAAACATTCCTTGAAGGCTTTCAGCAATGGATAATGTAACAGGGTGCCATGTTTCGGGGGTTTGAACAATAGGGTATTGCCCATGATGATGGCAGGGATCAGGGTCGTAAAAGTTTCATTTAACGGGTAATTGAAAGGCCCCATACACAAAACAACTCCTAACGGCGACCGACGGATCTGCGCTACAATTCCCTGCTCGATGGTAAAACGGGAAGAATCCCGGTCCAGGTCTTTCAGGGCATCTATCGTTGCATAAATGTATTCGACCGTACGGTCAAACTCTTTTACAGAGTCGGTATAGGATTTCCCGATCTCCCACATGATCAGTTTTACCACAATCTCCTTCTGCTCCCGCATTTTCCCGATGAATTTCTCTACGCAATGGATCCGGTCCGCAACACCCATGGTTGGCCATTCGCCACGTCCGTTATCATAGGCAGCTACGGCAGCATCCAATGCTTCAAAAGCTTCCTTCTCGGTACAAACCGGGTAAGTGCCGATCAGTTTACGCTGTAATCCCTTTTCGGTGCGTATACAGATGGGGGAAAACACTTCATGCACTTTTCCCTCCCAGGATTTCATTTCCCCATTGCAGAGATATTCGCGCTGGTGCAATTCTTCAGCCAATGCAAATTTTTCGGGGATCTCATTTTCCCCGACAAACATTTTTGCTAATTCTTCGGTAAAAGACATGTTTCGATTTAATAAATAACAATAAGGTTCAATGCAGTCATTCACTGCAAAGCTTACAATTCCTGTAAGATTAAGATGGATAAACTACGAAAACGTTTGCATTCGGTTTAACCTGCATCCGGCAGAAGATCCTGCCATCCGAAATAATTTCTTGCGTTATAATAACAGATATCCTTTACCACTTTTCCCACCCATTCAATATCATTGGGCATTTCACCGTTTTCAATTTCTTCCCCGAAAAGATTACACAGTATCCTTCTGAAATATTCGTGTCTGGGAAAAGAAAGAAAACTCCTGGAATCGGTAAGCATGCCTACAAATCTGCTGAGCAGACCCATATTGGACAGGGCATTCATTTGTTTGATCATGCCGTCTTTCTGATCCAGGAACCACCAGGCCGCCCCGAACTGTATTTTGCCGGCAACGGAACCGTCGTTGTAATTACCGATCATGGTTGCCATCAACTCATTATCGGACGGATTCAGGTTATATACGATGGTTTTGGCCAGTTTATTCTCACTATCCAGTTTGGTCAGAAAGGATGCCAGGTTGCGGGCTTGTGAAAAATCGCCGATGGAGTCCCAACCCGTATCAGGACCCAATTGCTGCAGCATCCTTACATTATTGTTGCGCAAAGCACCTAAATGAAACTGCTGTACCCAGCCCTTTTCCCAATCCCATTCGGCAAAATGCACCAGCATGGCCGAGCGGAACTTTCTTTGTTCGGTATCATTCAGCTGTTTACCGGAATGGATTTTTGTAAAAATGGCATCGATCTCCGAACCGGTGAAATCTTCCGCATAGATCTCTTCGAGTCCGTGATCGGAAACCTTGCAGCCCATGGAGGCAAAAAAATCATGCCGGTTCTGCAAGGCATATAAGAAATCATCAAAACTCGAAACGGTGATACCGGAAATGGCTTCGAGTTTCCTGATATAGAGATTAAAATTTTCCGCACTGGCAACATTCATGGCCTGATCAGGACGGAATGCGGGAAGCACCGGAATCTCAAATCCATCTTCTGCAAGTTGGGTATGGAATTCCAGGGTATCAACCGGGTCATCGGTGGTACAAACCAGTGCCACATTCATTTTACGCAGCAGGTTCTTCACAGTAAACTCATCGGTTTGCAATAAGGCTGTGCACTGATCATATATGGACCGGGCTGTTGCCGGGTTCAGGATTTCATGTATGCCAAAGTATCGCTGCAATTCCAGGTGTGTCCAGTGGTACAAAGGATTGCGCAGGGTATAGGGAACCGTTTCCGCCCATTTTTCAAATTTAGCCCAGTCTGATTGTTTACCGGTGCAGTAGGCTTCGTCAATGCCATTGGTACGCATGGCACGCCATTTATAATGATCGCCGGACAGCCAGACATCGGTGAGATTCCGGAACCGGTGATTGTTGGCTATCTGGGCAGGAGACAAATGACAATGATAATCGATCACCGGCATGTTGACCGCATACTGGTGATACAATTTTCTCGCAGTCTCGTTCTGCAATAAAAAATTTTCGTCCAAAAACTGTTTCATGTGCTCTCTTTATAACTTTTCTTCCACTAGTGACCTTCCATCCTTTTATAAGCTTACACCCCGTTTCCACGGAATAAAATCATCCTGGTTTAACAGAACCGCTTTGGGAATGACTTCGCCGCTGGCGGCTTTGATACAATATTCCAGGATCTCTTCCCCCATCTGTTCAATGGTTTTTTCGCCTTCAATGATGCTGCCTGTATTGATATCGATGATATCCTGCATCCTTCTCGCAAGGGTTGAATTGGTTGCCACTTTGATGGTGGGACAAACCGGATTACCGGTGGGTGTTCCCAATCCTGTTGTAAACAGAATCAGGGTTGCGCCACTGGGGGCTTTTCCTGTGGTGGCTTCCACATCATTACCGGGCGTACAAACCAGACTGAGCCCGGGTTTTAATGCCGGTTCGGTATAATCCAATACATCAACCACCGGTGAGGTACCGCCTTTTAATGCGGCGCCGTTACTTTTGATGGCATCCGTGATCAAACCGTCTTTGATGTTTCCGGGTGAGGGATTCATGTCAAAACCAGATCCCACGCTTTGTGCGGCACTGTTATAAGTGGTCATCAGGTGAATAAACTTTTTTGCCGCCGCTTCATCAATTGTTCTGTCGATCAGTTGCTGTTCTGCGCCACAGAGTTCGGGGAATTCTGCAAGCAAGACCTTGCCACCCAATGCAACCACCAGATCGGATGTGTATCCAACGGCAGGGTTGGCAGAGATACCGCTGAACCCGTCACTACCCCCGCATTTTACACCGATGCATAATTTGTCCAGTGTGGCCGGTTGCCGCTGGAGTTTATTGATCTCGATCAAACCGGTAAAAGTCTTTTGTATCGCTTCTGTAATCAGCTGTTCTTCGCTTTGGGATTGCTGCTGTTCAAAAACGTATACCGGTTTATTGAAATGGGGATTGTGTTTTTTGATATCGTCCAGCAGATTTTGTGTCTGCAGGTTCTGACAACCCAGACTTAAGATGGTTACACCTGCCACATTGGGATGGTCTGCATAAGCTGCCAGCAATTTGCTGAGTGTGGCTGCGTCCTGTCTGGTGCCGCCACATCCGCCCTGGTGATTTAAAAATTTGATCCCATCTACATTTTTAAAAATCCTTTTTACGGGCATCATGGCTTCGCGGATGGTGAGATCGGCAGAAGCGATATCAGCACCGCTCTGGTAAAGTTCAACGAGTAACTGTGTTTTTTGTTTGTACTTATCGGTTACTTCATAACCCAGTTGTGTATGCAGGGCTTCCTTGATGACATCCAGGTTCCTGTTTTCACAAAAAACCGTTGGCAGGAATAACCAGTAATTCGCGGTACCCACCCTGCCGTCAGCACGATGATACCCGTTGAAAGTACGGTTGGCATATTTGGATACATCGGGTGGCTGCCATTGGTATTGGTAAGGACGGTAGGCAAAGGGTTCCGCCGCATGTTTGGTGTTCTGCGTACTCATCCGGTTTCCGGCTTTCAGTGCAACCTGCGCTTTACCGACCAGGACACCATACATGATGATCTCATCACCCGGCTGCATATCCTGCATAAAAAATTTATGTTTGGCCGGAACCGGTTCCAGGAGGGTATAGGTGATGCCGTTAAAAGTCACCTGTTCCCCTTTGGCCAGATCATCCAATGCGACCAGCACATTATCCCGTTCATGCACCTGTAATATTTTATGCTTCGTACTCATGCAACAGATTTTTTTGCTAAGATAGAACGTAGCGCATTTCCGGCGCCTGAAGTCTCAATTAAAATAAGGGAACGGGTTACGGCTGCTTCCCATCCCGGATAAACGGTGAGGTCTGCTCCAAAAATGGCGGCATCCCGTAAACAGCTGCCAGCAATGGTTTCCAGGCCATGGTTCTGCCAGTGATGATATAATAGGGATGCCTTATCATCCTGCAACAAAAATTCATTTCCGTTTACACGCGCATAAAAAAGATTATCCGAACGCTTGTTAGTCCGCATGACCAAAAGATAGGCTGCAAAACCCATTGACATATATTCCGGTACTGCAGCATGCACTGCAAAATGCTTTTCAATCAATGGAACCACACGCATGGCCATTTTTGAGGTATACTGCGCAGTAATATTTTTCCATTGATGGGCGATATGCGGATTGCTGAACCGGTCGATCACCTGTCTTGCAAACTTTTCGGCTTCCGCCTCTCTGATGTTCTCCTGAACAACCAGGGGTTTGATCTCTTCCAGCATCAGGGATCTTACATACTTGACAAAATCAGCATCCTGCATGGCATCCCGTACATAATCAAATCCGTTCAGGACTGCCAGGCCACAGGAAAGCGTATGCGTGGCATTGAGTAAACGGAGTTTGATCTCCCTGAATTTTTGGATATCCGGCGCCAGTATCACACTTTCCGGATCCACTCCCTGAAAAGAAAGGATCCCGGCCGTGCGATCTGAACGGGTTTCTATAGCCCATAAGCGGTAAGGCTCTGACATGATCATCAGTTCATCTGTATAACCCAGTTTGGATATTAATTTTTCCCTGTCGGTGCTGGCAGGCTTGCCAGGTACGATGCAATCAACCAGAGAATTACAAAAATCATTGGAATGCGTCAGCCATTGCATAAATGCGGGTGAAGCCTTCTGTAATTCGGCTAACTGGATAATGATCTGCCGGAGTTTTGTACCATTATCTGTGATCAGTTCTGTAGGAACGATGACCATACCCGATTCAGGACTGCCTTTAAAAACCCGGAATCTTTCCTGTAAAAAAGCCAGGACCCTTCCCGGAAAGGAAACCGGTTTTGTGGTTTGTGCATCCGATGCGACCAATGTGATTCCGATTTCGGTTGTATTTGACAGGATGATCTGCAGATCCGGGTTCGAAGCACAAAGGAGGATCTTATCCCATTCTTCCTTTGCGGATAAAACCCGGCTGATAGAGGCATTGATCATCGTCTCTTCAACCTGTGTCCCATCCCGCACCCCTTTTACCAATAAGGTATACAATCCATCCTGTTCATTGAATGCATCCTTGTCTCCCTGAGCGGTAGACTTAACCACCACAATCCGCCCATTGAACAGGTTTTTTTTATTTGCCTGATCGATAAAATAATCCGGCAATCCCCTGAGCAGCACACCGGTTCCGAACTGGAGCACTTTCTCCGGTAAGCCGAATATCCTTTCATCAGGAACCTGTAGCTGTTCGCTGTGCAATTGTGATAAAATTGGTCTCGATAACTGCATCCTCTTGGTGTTTAGGGTAAATATTTTTTTGCCCAGGCCGGGTAATCCTGGTTCAATAATTTTTCAGGCCAGGTTCCGTACCAGGCATAACCGGTTCTTCGTTCATACTCAATCTCACTGACATCATATATTTTGACACTGTTTCTGCCACTGAAAAAAGGACGGTTGGTTCCGATTTCATAAAACCTTGCCCACACAGTACCGGCTGTATCCGGTATCAGCACCCTGTCCATACCCTTGGGCAGTTCCGGTGCCTTTACATCCGCATACCTGAAACCCCTGATCTTTACTTTTTCAAACCAGTTGATGGCAGCAACAACCGCTTTTTTGATGTCATCGGATGGATTTTTTATCCGCATCAGAAAACGGGTAATACCTACAGATTCGTTGCCACTGATGGATACCAGCTCAAATTTCCGTGCCATTTCCGGTTGAAATGTTTTTTTATTGTATTGGGCGCACCAGGCTGTCAGTTCTCCGTTGACCCTGATCTGCGTCCTGAGGATACAACCGATGGCTCTTTGCACCGCTTCAGCGGATTTCAAAATAAAGGAAGTATCCACAACTTCAAAATCATTCTTCCTTTCAACAATATCCTGCAGGATATTCAACACATTGACCATCGCATCATCATTATACGTGATCTGGCTTCTGTATAAGGAGGAATCGGGATAATACTGTGGCCATCCGCCGGATGGATACTGTGCTTTCAGGCAATAGCGGATCCCTTTTTCAGCGGCAGCCAGATAAAACGGATTCCCGGTTTTTTTGTAGGCTTTTACCAGGTACCTGATTTCCCGGGATGTTGCATTGTTATCAATCGTGGCATCAATATGATCTGAATCATTCCGGATATCTTTTTTCTCTGTCTCTGAAAGCATCGTGGCATAATTCACTTTGATTTCATTCACAGCTTTGGGCCATCCGCCAACGGCCCTTTGATAGACCAGCATATTTTCTGCAAGTAAATCTCCAGGATAAGCTTGCCAGGATCCCCTTTTTTCAACCGGATGGTTACCCTTGCTTGCTGAGAGTGATGTCACATCTACTTCAGCTATTTTTTCAGGGTCCCATTTACCGGCAAATGTCCATTTTGCATTGATCTGATCCGCATCGGGAGAACCCGTTGCGGTTGACAGGTTATCTTTCATCCAGGTATAATTGCCACCTTCCTTTTGCGCATGGACAAAATAAACCCGGTAGCCCCAGCGGATCAGGTTTTGCGGTTGAGACGGGTTGAGGTATATGGGTGTATCTGCCATATTCCAGGCAAAATGGCAATTAACCAGGTAAAATTGTGCATCGCGGTGAAAGCGACCCAGTTTGAATTGGTTTTCGCCGGTAAACACACAATTTTTCAGTACCGTTTTTGAATCCTGATGCGCCGATCCATCATGCCAGATGGCAGCCACTTTTCCATGTGCCTTGAAAACACAGTTCTCTGCATAGGCCCAACCCCTGGGACAATAAAAATCCACCCCGCCTTCCATTTCACAATCCTTGAAATAAAACATGCCATCCTCGGTATTCCAGGGGCTCACCGTATCTCCGCCATAGGCGCGCAGGATACAATTGCGAACGATCAGCCGGGTTGTTTCAAAACTGCGTAGTGCCATCTGGTGCCCGTCGCGTTTTACGGTTTTAAAGGGATGCAGGCTATCATCCGGACAATCCACATGCATTCCTTCCTTGTCGTTGATATGGTCAAACCCATAGGCATTTGTGATCGTGAGATTTTCCAAAACCAGGTCCGATCCGCGCAGGTTCAGTGTGGCAACACCCCAGTCGTCCTTGTGTTCACAGCGCCAGATATCCCTGGCCAAAGAGATCTGCAGGATGGTGTTGTTTTTATTTTCCCCGATCAGGGTTACAAAATTTTTTTCCAGGAATATTTTTTCGTGATAGATCCCCTTCCGGATATAAATCACTCTTTGAACCCCTTTGTCCGGGGGCAGACTGTTTATCGCATCCTGTATGCTGGTGAAATCCCCCTTACCCGATTGGTCCACTACGATGACCGGGTTTCCTGTATGGGCAGCAACCGTTTTTTGAAAGACAAACAGACATAATCCGATGGCTAACAGGGAAGCAAGGAATCGCCGGGGTATGGGAAAGACTTTTTTCAAGATTATTGTTTTGCCATTTTTTTAGGAGGAATCTGTTGAATCAGCCAGGAGACCAGATCTTTGGCTGCTCCAAAATTTTCATATACAAGCGGCAGTTTCCTGCCATCCGTATATTCATTGTATAACCAGGGGTCACCGCTTGCCAACACGCATCCTTTACCGATCCGGGCAGCCGCCAGTATGACCAGATCTCCTTTTTGTAAAACCGCTTTTGCAGGACTATGCAGTGTCATGGAACATATTTCTTTTTGATAGATCTGTTTTTCATGTGGCAATACAGGATTACCGGCTGCAACAGGAATGGCGCCACCTTTGTAATCATTTTTGATCACGGCATTATAACTGTCTTCATTAAAATGAATACCCAACCTGTCTGACAGAAGATTGATGTGTGCAAAATCTGCATTCCCTTTGTCGTTGTGCAGGATCAGCAGCACGCCACCGGCTTTTACCCAATCATGTATGACAGCGGCAACGGAATCTGTCATAAAATGCGGATCCGGATTTTCAACCGCATTATCTGCATCCACAATGATGTAGATATCGGATTTACTCAATGCAGCTTTTGAAGGAGCAGCGGAAAGGGTTCGGGTCTGCATACCGGAAGCCCGGAAGAGATGACCCAGGAGGGAAAAACCGCCATTATCCCATTCGTCCCATTTATAATGAAACGG
>JAGWTX010000670.1 GCA_028875955.1 Bacteroidota bacterium
AACCTGGATCTGCCTGGGTTCGGACTCGGTCTTTCCCTCGCCTACCGAATCATCAAATTACACAAGGGAACCATGGAAATTACCAACAATAAGGATAAAGGGGCTGCCTTCCACATCGCATTACCCATAGCCAAGGTTTTTCACCAGATCTGACCCTGAAGGATACAGGAATCCACCTTGTTTTTATAGCAATCCCGGAACCCTTAACAGGGCTTTTACCCGATTCTAATCAAATTCTAATTCGATAATAATCGCTTATTTAAAAGCTAAGCCTAGGTTTGATTTCTATAATGATGGCCTTCAGGAATATATTGATTCCCATAGACAAAACTGACAATTCCTATACGGGTGCTGAAAAAGCGCTGGAATTGTATGGCTTGCCGGGAGTCAGGTTTCACCTGATCAATTTCATCCATACAAGTTCTTTGATGGACTGGATCAAAATTTTCCGAAAACCAAGTGTTTCTTTAACCGAAAAGGTGAACCGTGCAAAAGAAGAACTGAAAATCTGCCAGGAAAGAATGAACCAAACCCATCCGGGTCAATTCATTCAAACAGATGTCATCCTCTGTAAAGGCAAAAAACAGGTTATTGACAAATACATAAAGCAGCACCAGGTTGATCTGGTGATTGCCGCAAGACCCGGAAACAACTGTTTTTTCACCAAATTATTCCGGGGAAATGGCTACTACCTGCATTTGTTCAGAAACGCCCGTATCCCGCTTCTTTCTGTTTTGCAACAAAAGAAACCGGCTCCCATCAAAAGTGTGCTGATTTCCATTACCGGACAGATAGCGGATACAAAAATCCAGATCGCATTGGAAATCGCCAAACGTTATAACGCACAGATTCATATTGTAACACTTCTGAATAATACGGAATCAGATATCAGGGAGAGGATAGATGCGTTTTACAATGCTTTTAAAATCGTATCTGAATACGGGTATTCGCCAAAATACAAGATTTTACAGGGTACCCGGATCTGTGAAGCCATGATGCAATATGCCAGACAGATCAAGGCAGATCTGATCCTGATCAATCCTGACAAGGAATACCTGTCACCGGTTTCCTTGCTGCACAGCTGGAAGACCCTGTTGCAAAATTTGTCTAGCAATCCTGCGCTGTCATTGGATAGGGAACCTTCCCTAAATGGGAATATGGTCACAGAGGGGTGAAACGATATCAAAAACGACAAACACACTGTAGTACAGTCAGTTCAAATAGTTCTCGCTCAGATTTTAAGGCGTAAGAGGCCGGGGGATTCTTCTCCTGGCCATTTTTTTATCCAGAAAGTAATAACCCCATCTCGTTTTATCTCCATTTATCAAAATTCTGTTTGGGTCTTCCCTATTAATAAATATTTTTTAGCCCGGAAACAGAAACGGAGACAAATGAAATCGAAAATCGAATCTTTTATCAACCTGCTCCATGGTATTAAATGGCTGCAGGTCTTTACCATTTATCTCAGATACCTGATCGGTATCGCTTTTGTATATGCATTCATCTGGAAGCTGGGTGATCATCTTTTGATCTATCAAAGCAAAAACCTGGGGACGGAAGATCAGTTAAATCCCGCATTTGTCTTTCAGTCGATCATGCGGATCAAATCGCTCTGGATTGCGGCAGCCTATGCGCAATTGATCAGCGGGATCTTACTGGCTACCCAGCGTTTTGCCACTCTGGGTGCCATCTTTTTTTTCCCGGTTATCTTTTGCATATTTCTCATAACCGCCTATGTAGGATTCCAGGGGACCTGGGAAATCACATTACTGATGTTGCTGGGT
>JAGWTX010000671.1 GCA_028875955.1 Bacteroidota bacterium
TTGCCATCTCCAGGTTATAGACACCCACCAGCTGGAAAGCAGGGGCAGCCGGGTTTACCATGGGACCGAGCATGTTAAAGAATGTCCTTACCCCCAGGTTTTTCCGGATGGGTCCCACGATTTTTAAAGCTGGATGAAACAAAGGCGCATGCAGGAAACAGATATTGCTGGCTTCGAGCTCTTTGAGCAACTGGTCATTGCTGTTTTTAAATGTATAGCCCAGCTGTTCCATTACATTGGATGCACCACTGATGGAGGACGCTCCATAATTTCCGTGTTTGGCTACCTTCTGTCCTGCACCGGCTACAATAAAACAGGAAAGGGTGGAAATGTTAAACGTATTCTTCCCGTCACCGCCCGTACCTACAATATCCATTACGCGATGACCTTTCAGGTCAATCTTCACACACAATTCAAGCAAGGCATCCTGAAATCCCTGTAACTCTTCAATGGTGATACTGCGCATCAGGAATACGGTGATAAAGGCAGACATCTCGCTTTCGTTGTATTGTCCGCGCGACATATTCAACAGTATCTCTTTTGCCTGTGACCGGCTCAGGGTTTTGTATTCAAATAAAAATTGTAAGGTCTTTTTCATGGGTTACTTTCCGTTTTGCATCGTAAGGTTTTTCTTGAGGATGAGTTATCCGATCTTCATTTGTGCGAATTTCCTCTCGCTTATGTTTTTAACCAGTTTTGCATCATTTTTTCACCTTCGGGCGTCAATACACTTTCCGGGTGAAACTGAACGCCCTGCACATCATAGGTCTTGTGTTGCAATGCCATGATGTATTGGTTGTCATCCCTGGCCGTAACTGACAGCGAATCCGGCAGATCATGTTCATTCACCACCCAGCTATGATAACGACCTACGGTGATCTCTTCGGGTAACCCGTCGAAAACGCTGTTACCAAAGGAAGATGCGTGTTCAGCCGCAATTTTTATGCGGGTTGCCACCCCATGGTAAACCGTACTCAGGTTCGTGAGTGAACCCCCAAACGCTTCTGCAATGGCCTGGTGTCCCAGACATACGCCCAATAGGGATTTGCTGGCTGCATATTCCCTGATGAGCGGTAAAAGACTGCCTGCCTCTGAAGGGATCCCGGGTCCGGGTGACAAAATGATCTTATCATAGTCCTTCCCTTTCTCCATGGGTAATTCGTCATTCCTTACCACATCCACTTTCCCATGGATCAGTTTCTCCACCAGGTGTACCAGGTTATAGGTAAAGGAATCATAATTATCAAACACTAAAATCTTCATGTACTTATTTTTTTTATGTGAACCTCATGGCATTCGACTAACACATTTGGGTTGATTGTATCTTTTGCCAGGGATCATTTCCTATTTTCTGTTTCCGGATCAGATCATCAAATCGATTCGGCTATTTCAATTGCTTTTCTGAGTGCATTCAATTTATTGTTGACTTCCTGCAATTCGTTTTCAGGAACACTGGCTGCAACCACGCCTGCACCTGCCTGATAGACGAGTGTATTGTTCCGGCTGAGAAATGTACGGATCATGATGGCATGGTTACAGGAACCGTCGAATCCCATAAACCCGATACCTCCGCCGTAATAACTTCGGGCTGTGGGTTCATAGGTATCAATGATTTCCATGGCCTTGAATTTAGGCGCCCCGCTAAGTGTGCCTGCGGGAAAGGTCTTGGCCAGTAATTCAAAGGGATTCTGGTCTTTTTTCACTTTACCCGTCACTTCGCTTACCAGATGAATCACATGACTGTAATATTGTACCTGTCTGTACTGACTCACTTCCACTT
>JAGWTX010000058.1 GCA_028875955.1 Bacteroidota bacterium
TTGGCGCATTGGGTTTGAGAAATACGCAATAAATAAATTTGAGAAAAAAGGATGAAAGAATTCAACTAAAAACCACAGACCACAAACTACAAACCACAAACAACCCCAAACCCCAAACCCCAAACTCCAAACTAATTACACTTCCCGCATTTCCCACTCACCACAACATCGGTTTGGGAGGCGGTGAATCCGTTGGGGAGGTTGAGATGGGGGACGGAGATCTTATCAAGACAATACGTGGTGCCACAGTCGTCGCACATGAAATGTACATGGTCGTCGTGGTGATGGCCTTCTGAACATTCTTCCTTGCATAAGGCATAACGAACGGAATTATCCGCCGTAGGTATGGTATGAATGATCCCTTTCTCCACAAAGGTCTGCAAGGTGCGATAGATGGTCACCCTGTCAAATTCGGTTCCGCTCTGGTGTTCGATATCGGCATGTGCCAGTGCCCCTTTTGTTTTCACAAACATTTCCAGGATTTTTTTCCGGCTGTCGGTGATGCTTAACTGGTTTTTTTTGAGGGTTTCGATGATGCTGTATAACATGCCGGATGGATTATGGGTTGTTACTGAAAATGTTATTGGAAAAATTGCCGGCTCCTCCTTTTTCTGCCAGCAGCGATTTGGCGTCTTTGATCAGCCGGTTGATCTCTTCCTGTTTCAAACCATCATATATCTGTCCCCTTACTTTCCCGTTTTTGTCAACCAGGGCGAAGAACTGTGTATGGATAAACTGGTCTTCGATCTTCTGAACATTGTTTTTCGGATCATCCAGCAGGTAGGCACTCCTGGCAATCTGGTACAGGCTGTCTTTGCGACCGGTAAGAAATTCCCATTTGCGGGTATTCACCTGCATCGAGTCGGCATAGGCTTTCATCCTGGGTACCGAATCCGTTTCCGGATTACAGGTATGCGAAACGATCAGGAAATCGGGTTCGTCCTTAAACGCCTCGTAAATCGTTTTCATGTTGGTATTCATTTTAGGACAAATCCCCTTGCAGGTGGTGAAAAAATAATTCACCACACAAACCTTACCCAGCATATCCTTATCGGTAAACACCAGTCCGTCCTGGTTGGTGAAATGGAAGGGCTTCACATAACTGATCACGGGTAATTTGGTCTTCCACTCGTCGGTTCCCCTAAAAAGGAAAAAATAAAAAGCTGCCACCAGTACGACAAAAAAGAGCAGGTAACCTATCAATTTCTTATTCATAGTGCAAAGTTAGGATTCAAATGGTTTCGGTAAGGTCCTGGCGGGGAATTCAACAAATATTTTGCAACAACGTTGCATTGTATTAATTTTGCCTCCTATGAATCTGAAGATCAACTGGGACGCCATGGGAATCGCCACATCACTGGCCTGTGCCATTCACTGTGCCCTGCTTCCACTTTTTCTGAGTTCCCTCCCCCTGTTTGGCATCAATATCATTGAAAATATCCGTTTTGAATATGGCATGATCCTGCTGGCATTCCTGGTAGGTGCCTATTCACTCATGCATGGCCTCCGCAAACATCACCACAGCTGGCTGCCGATGATCCTGTTTGCCATTGGGATCGTTTTTTTATTGGCCAAAATGTATTGGCATGAATGGAGAAACTGGTTCCTGGTACCCGCCGTAGTGGCCATCGTAACCGCCCATTTTGTCAACTACCGTATGTGCCGTGTACATGATCACGGGCATGCGGATGATTGTAATCATTGAGGGACGGTCTGTGGTTTGTAGTCTGTGGTTTGTGGTTGGGTTGGATGGGGAAGATGAACAGGGTATTGACGTATTGGTCTTTGGTCTTTAGTCTTTGGTCTTTGGCCAGTTCGTTTCTTCGTTACTATTTTTTAGGCAGTAGGATACGACCTTTCAACACCCAACCAATAACAACCCCAAACGCCAAACACCAAACCCCAAACCAAATACTACAAACTAAAACTAGTTCCCCCGTCTTTCTCGTCTTTTAACTGAACACCCAGGTTTGCCAGTTCGTTGCGGATCTTGTCGCTGGTGACAAAATCCTTTTTGGCCTTGGCTTCCTTGCGGATATCGATCAGCAGTTGCAGGATACCTTCCAATTTTCCATCATCGCCCTGTCTTTCTTTTTGCAGTCCGAAAATGTCTTCCACATAGAGTTTCATCTCTCTCTGCAAAACAAGAACCGTTTCCGTACGCAGGGCATTGGCGGGGATATGCTTGTCCTTTATGGAATTGATCACCGCCACCAGTTCAAACAAATTGGCCACCACTTTGGCGGTATTCAGGTCATCATCCATGAATTCTTCAAACTCATTCACCAGTTTTTTCACTTTGCCATCCAGTTCGGGGTCGGCGGCTTTCACGACATTCTCATTTGCCAGCTGGGATTGTAACAACCATTCATAGGCTTCCATCAATCTTTTAAAAGCCTTCTCGGATGCCTGCAGGGCTTCGTTGCTGAAATCAAGGGTGCCACGGTATTGACTCTGCAGGATAAAGAAACGGATAGTCATGGGATGATAAGCCTGTGTGAGCAGCGGATGGTTACCGCTGAACAATTCACTCAGCTTGATCACATTGTTATAGCTCTTCCCCATTTTCCGGCCATTGATGGTGATCATATTATTGTGCATCCAGTAACGGGCCGGCATGCGGTGGTTGCAAACCGTACTCTGTGCGATCTCACACTCATGGTGCGGGAACTGGAGATCCATCCCTCCGCCATGGATATCAAATTCTTTACCCAGGTATTTGGTGCTCATAGCCGAACATTCGATATGCCAGCCGGGAAAACCTTCTCCCCAGGGACTCTGCCAGCGCATGATGTGTTCGGGCGGCGCCTGTTTCCAAAGGGCGAAATCACTTTTGTTTCTTTTTTCTTCCTGGTTATCCAGTTCGCGGGTACTCTCGATCTGCTCATCCAGCACACGGCCACTGAGGATCCCATAGGGTTGCCCTTTCAGGGTGTAATCGGTATTGTATTTTTCAACATCGAAATACACAGAGCCATTGGCTTCGTAGGCATAGCCATCGGCAATGATCTTTTTGATCATTTCAATCTGTTCAATGATATGACCTGTTGCAGTAGGCTCGATACTGGGCGGAAGGTTATTGAGTCTTGACATGGCCCAGTGATACAGATTGGTGTATTTCTGTACAAGCTCCATGGGTTCCAGTTTTTCCAGCACCGCTTTGGAACTGATCTTGTCTTCTGCTTCCCTGCCCTCTTCTTCGAAATGACCGGCATCGGTCAGGTTCCTCACATACCGCACTTTGTACCCGTTGTGCATCAGGTACCGATACAGGATATCAAACGTAACATAGGGTCTTGCATGGCCCAGGTGGCTCTCGCCGCTAACGGTGGGTCCGCAGACATACATGCCTACATAGGGTGCATGGATGGGAACAAACTCTTCTTTTTTCCTGGTAAGTGAATTGTATACTTTAAGTGGCATTTGTGATAACGGATTACAATGATTGGGAATACGGAACCGGTACCGACCGGGAATCGGATACTGCATCAGCAGCAACAACAACAATATCTGTGCGGGTGTCTCATCTGAGCGCGAAGATATTTTATTTTTTCAATACAAGATCAGTTACCAGCATAATATGGTCACTCAGGTCTTCATCCACCATATCAAACTGCGAAACAGCGAACTGCTGATCGGGAAGCACAAAATCGATCCGTAAAGTGGGTGCCAGGGATACAAAGCTGCGGCCGATGGCAAACCCTTTCTCCAGGAAAGCGTCCTGCCGGTTTCCCCGGATATGAAAATAGGTGTAGGAATTGGGCACATCATTGAAATCGCCGCAGATCACAGAGGGATGGGGACTTTTATCCATTTCGGTTCTGACCATATTGGCCTGAATTCCCCTCCGGCTGAAGGCGAGTTTCATTTTCCGGAAAATACTCTTGGAAGCCATCAGGTTCTCATCCTCCTGGTCACGGATCTTTTCAATATCCGTATAATCTGTCTTTACAAACTTGAAGGATTGCAAATGCGTGGTAAACACACGGATCGTATCCTCACCCCTTTTTATATCCGCATAGATCAGGCTTTCCGCCAGCGGGAAACGGATCTTTCCGGTATCAACAATGGGAAAGCGGGACAGGATGATACAGCCCGACTGATAATCCTTGCCAGCCCGTAGATAGTCTCGGGAAAAATAATGGTAGGGGAAGTTTTTTCCGAACAGGGAGATATTATTGGCATTGGCTGCGTTGTTGAATTCCTGCAGACAAATGACATCGGGGTCTTGTTTCAGGATACTGGCCACCACTTCGCCGGGGATGAGTTTTCTGACTTCCTTGTTATTGGTAAGACCATGGAAACTCTGCACATTCCAGTCTACGAACCGCCATGCATCCGCTTTTTTTTCTTTTGTAAACCCTTCTCCGGGATGCCAGGCAAACACCACCCCGAGTTGTTGCCAGCCCAATACCAGTGTCAGCAGTGGCAGTAAGGACAAAGCGGGTTTTACAATCAGCCAGAAAATCAGAAAAAACAAAAGCAACAGAATCAGGTAAGGCACGATCAGTCCGGTAAACCCGTTCAACCACCAGTTGGCAGGATTGATATAGGGCGACAAACAGGCGATCAGAAAAAGAAAAGCGATGACCCCATTGAGAAAGATCAAAATGGTTTTGGTAAGACGGCGCAGCACACTTTTTGCCATTGCCTAAATTACTAAAAATAGACATCGAAGTATAACCGATCGGATTTATGGTAGCAGGATCAGGAAAAATAAGCGGTAAAGCCTGTTCCGACCATGATGAACGGGTGCCATTGCAAGAAATCAGAGATCTTCCGAACTGGCTTTTTTCAGAAACTCTTTTTCTTCATCTGTGAGAAACTGGTATCCCTGCTGATTGATCTTATCCAGAATGGCATCCAGTCTTTGCTGGGTAACATTGGAGATCTTCTCATAGGGTTTACGGTCGCTTTGATAATACAGTTTATCCTTTTGAGAACCCTTGTTGTATTTTTTCTCCGGCCGGAACAGATCATCCACCCATTCAAACAGATGATGCATCCAGGCACCCCAGTCCTTGTCTCTGCGCAACTGCCGGATAAAAAAATAACCCATGGCGCCGCCTGCCAGGTGTCCGGCTCCTACGCCTGCATTCCCGCTGGCCAGGGTTGCAAAGTCGATGGCAACAAAGATCAGGGTGAGAACCCATAGCGGGATTCCTCCATTGATCAATGGGAAAATCCGGTAATCAGGTGCCAGGGTTGTGGTAGCTACGGCTATCGCCATGACCGCTGCACCTGCACCCAGCATGGGCTCTGTTACGGCAATATTTCTTTCCAGTACCGGAAACAGGTTATTGATCAACACAAAAACCAATCCGCCCACAAAACCGCCATACAGGTAAATGGGGATCAGTTTGCTGTTACCGGTAAGGTCCTGCAGGATATAGCCAAAACACCATAACCACAACATACTGCTCAATAAATGCCAGATGCTTTCATGGGTAAACATATACACCAGGAATGTCCAGGGGCGTCCGGCGATCATATCAAATGCAGCCGGAAGGGTAAACCAATGCAGGATCTGCCTGTAAAAAAATTCCAGCGGGATATCCGACAGGTAGTAAATGATCTTGATAAAATTGATCATCACAAAAACCAGTGCATTCACGGCAAACAGAAATACGAGGGCATTGTTATCCTGTCCCAATAAAACATTCTTGCCGGTTTTGTAAGATCTGGAGGGCATAATAATCTTCCTTAAATGAGTGACTACCTAATAAAACGTTTTTTTATTGGTTTTGTTCCAGGTAATCACAATTAACAATCCTACGATGGCTCCGCCGATATGTGCCCAGCGGGCCACATGGTCACCGGCCGAGTTCCTGATGGCGAAAAACAATTCATATCCGAAATACAGAATCCCGATCCATTTTGCTTTTACGGGAATCAGGAAATATATATAGAGATGGGTATTGGGGAAGAGGTAGACAAAAGCTGCCAGTACCCCGAAAATGGCGCCGCTGGCACCGATGGTTCCGGTATTCAGGTAGTTCTGGTAATACGCAGTAAGGTTCTCAAAGACCCTGTTCAAGAGCTCCGTGTTATCGGGATTGCTTCGCAAAAAGTTGATCACATCGGAAGTACTCTGAAAACCCACATGGTATTTATTGATAAAATTGATCATGGCATCCGCCTGGTATTCCGCGCCGGATGCATGCATCTCGTAAATATTCGCATAATCCCTGATCAGGGGTGCCAGCTCCCAGCTTAAAAACAGGAGATGCATTAAGGCTGCACCCAATCCGCAAATAAAATAAAAGGTCAGAAATCTTTTGGAACCCCAGAGATTTTCCAAAACGGATCCGAACATCCAGAGAGCGAACATATTACCCAGAATGTGCATGAAATTGCCATGCAAAAACATATGGGTAACCAGCTGCCAGGGTTTGAAAAGGGGACTCTGCCAGGCATGCAGACCCAGGACATCATCAAAAGAAAAACTACTTAACGGCCCCTGGATCGTATTCTGTGCGAGGAAGAACAGTCCGTTTATGATCAGCAGATTTTTTACAACGGTTGGCAGGATCTGGAACCGGCTGGGTCTGAATTCTGTCATAGCTGATCCTCCGGCCTCATTAAAGAGGTATTCAAAAAACAATTCATAGTAAAAACAATATCCATATGCTATTCTCCTATCTTAAAATTAACTACTTGTCAACTCAAAGGGTCTTTAATTTCAACTGAACGACATTTTCTATGTGCAGGGTATGCGGAAACATATCCACGGGCTGGATTTTTGTTACCTGGTACTTCTCATCCAGTAAGGAAAGGTCTCTGGCCTGTGTTGCCGGATTGCAACTTACATAAACAACCGTTGGCGCAGACATATCCAGCAGTTTTTTAACCAACTTTTCGTGCATTCCTGCCCTTGGGGGGTCGGTTATGATGGTATCCGGTTGCCCTTGTTCGGCAAAAAAGGCATCATCACATATATTCACCACGTCACCGGCAAAAAAACGGGCATGGGAAATATTGTTTAGCGCTGCATTTTTCCGGGCATCCACAATAGCCTCTTCCACCACTTCAACCCCTACCACTTTCCGGGCGGCTTTACTCACAAAGATCCCGATACTGCCGGTTCCGCAATAGAGATCATAGACAGTCTGAGATCCATCCAGTTCGGCGAAATCACGGGTTACCTGGTATAATTTTTCAGCTTGTCGGGTATTGGTCTGGAAAAAGGACTTGGGACTGATCACAAACGAAAAATCCTCCAGTTTCTCTGTGATATAGCCATTGCCGGCATATACCTGCGGATCCAGGTCATAGAGACTGTCGTTCTTTTTGGTGTTGATGGTATACAATAAGGTACTGATTCCGGGAAACTGGCTGAGCAGGTTTTCCATCAGGGCTATCCGGTTTGTCTCATCTTCATAACCCAGTACCACATTGATCATGAGTTCACCGGTTGTGGTGTTTCGGACAAACATATTGCGCAGCCAGCCTTCGTGTGATCTTGTATTGTAAAAAGGCAGCTGGTGATCAATCGCAAATTGTGCCACGGCTTTACGGATCAGGTTGGTGGGTTCTTCCTGCAGATGGCAGGTATCGATCTCCACAACCTTATCAAAAAAACCCCTGACATGAAACCCGGCGGCACCCGGCTGATCACGGGTGGAGATACCTTCGGCTTTCATGCGTCTGAACTCCTCGGTAGGGATGTATCTGCCTGTGGCAAAAGTATATTCCAGTTTGTTGCGGTAATGGCGGGTCTGATCCGCACCGATAATGGGGGAGATGGGCGGAAGTGCGATTTTCCCGATCCTGCCCAGGTTATCGCTTACCTGTTTCTGTTTATAGAAAAGCTGTTTTTCATAAGGCAGCATCTGCCACTGACAACCGCCGCAAACACCAAAATGTTCACAAAACGGCGTCACCCTGTCCGGGGAAAGGCTATGTATTTTTACCGTATGCCCTTCTGCCCAGTCGGATTTATTTTTTGACAACTGGACATCCACCAGGTCGCCGGGAACGGCACCTTCGATAAAGATCACTTTGCCATCCACCCTTGCCAGTGATTTGCCTTCTGCTGCATAATCCTGCACCAGTATTTTTTCCAGAACAACGGTTTTTCTTTGTTTTCTCACTTTTGCAAATGTAACCATCCATACGGATGTTTGGGAACGGATGGCAAGTTTAGATTTTTTGGGATAGGATTAACGGGCATCAGTGGCTATTTAACTAAATTTACCCCTCATTCTATGTCTATGAAGCGAATATTACTTGCAGCAGTGGTGTTTTCGGGTTTACTGACCGCTACTGCACAAAGCGGAAAAAAGCCTGTAGCCAAACACAACAATACCCCGGTTCCGAACAAAGGCAGAAATATTGCCATCACCCTAACACCCCTGAAAAACTGCAAGGTTTACCTGGGCAGTTATTTCGGTTTGGGGAAGGCCCTGGTTGATTCCGCCTATCTCGACGCCAATAGTCATGGCTATTTCAAAGGACCCCAAAAACTTACCGGTGGTATCTATTTCGTGGTTACCCCGCAGCTGACCATTCAGTTCGACCTGCTGATGGATCAGGAACAGCATTTCAGCATCGTGGCAGATACGGCACAAAAAGACAAGGCCCGGATCATCGGATCACCGGACAATGACCTCTATAAAGAATATGCCGCATTTACCAATACCAAGGGCAGTCTGCTGACAAGACTCCAGCATGAATACCAGGCATCCAAAACCAAAGCCGATTCAAACGCCGCCCGGGATAAAATCATACAGACTGAAAAGGAACTGGAAACCTATCGCGATAATATCAGCACCCGGCATCCGAATTCGCTTTTGGCTATGTTACTCACGGCCATGAAAAGACCGGTTGCACCTCCTATCCCTATCGTCAATGGCAAACCCGATTCCTTATATCCCTATCATTATGTAAAAGAACATTATTGGGATGATGTGTTGTTCAATGATGATCGCTTGTTGCGCACACCCTTTTTTGAACCCAAGCTGGATGACTATTTCAAAACCATGGTATCGCCGGAACCGGATTCAGTGATCAATGAAGTGAAATATATTTTATTGTCTGCCAGAACCGGCAAGGAGATCTATCCTTACCTGCTGACCAAGTTTACCAATAAATACATGAACCCTGAATTCATGGGTCAGGATAAAGTGTTTATCTACCTGTTTGAAAATTTTTATGCCAAGGGGGATACCGTGCTGCTGAACCCGGCTTCCCGCAAAACCATCACCGACCGCGCCT
>JAGWTX010000672.1 GCA_028875955.1 Bacteroidota bacterium
AGGTTACAGCAGTGCCTGGTATAGTATTTCAACCGGATGCATGGCAATTTTTGCGGTTCCGTCTTTGATCTGATGCCGGCAACTCGTACCGGTAGCGGCTATCAGGGTTGTATCGGGTTGCTTACGAACAGTTGGTAGTAAAACCAGTTCACCGATTTGCATGGAAAGCGCATAATGCTCTTTCTCAAACCCGAAAGAACCCGCCATCCCGCAACAACCGGAAGGAATGATTTGTACCGAATAGTTTTCGGGCAGGGATAAAAGCTGAACGGATGCCGCAACGGATGAAATGGCTTTCTGCTGGCAATGCCCATGCAATTGAATCAACCTGGTCTCTTTGGTAAAAAGATCCCGGCTGATATTCCCTTTGGCGATTTCAGCTGCCAGAAATTCATCTATCAGGAAAGTATGTTTGGACAGTTCTTCGGCTGCTGTCAGGTTCCTGTCATAAGCCAGATCAGGATACTCATCCCGGAAACTCAGGATCGCAGAAGGTTCGATTCCCAGCAAGGGAGCATCTGCATGGATCAGGGGGGATAAAATCTCAATATTCTGATTGATGATTTTTTGCGCTTTCCTGATCAATCCCTTTGACAACCAGGTTCGGCCGCTTTCCAGGTGTTGGGGAAGCAGTACTTCATAACCCAGTTTCTCCAGGAGCTGCACTGCCGTAATTCCGATGGATGCATCATTATAATTGGTAAACTCGTCACAGAAAAGATATACGCGTTTCCCATTCGGTTTCTGTATGGCAGGACGATGTTTGGCAAACCAATCCCGCAAAGTGACAGGTGACAAATGCGGCATGGATCTTTTCACTGCAAAACCTGCGAGACGCTTGATCAGGTTCCCGGTTACCGGGTTACTGACAAAAAAATTATATAACCCGGGAGCAATAGACCCCAACCGGGCCGATGCGGTAAAATTGGCGATCAGTTTCGAACGAAAGGGAACACCGTTGGCATCATAATACTGTTGCAGGAATTCGGCTTTTAGTTTCGCCATATCCACATTGGAAGGACATTCCGATTTACAGGCTTTACAACTCAGACAAAGATCCATCACTTCATAAATTTCTTTATGATCAAAACGGTTCATCTTATCGGAATGGGTTAAAAACTCACGAAGGATGTTTGCCCTGGCCCTTGTGGTATCTTTTTCATTGTGGCTTGCCATAAAGGAAGGGCACATGGTTCCTCCTGACAAATGGGTCTTCCGGCAATCCCCGGAACCGTTGCATTGCTCTGCGTGTTGCAGGATATCCTGCTGGTGAAACCGGAACAGGGTTTTAAATTCGGGTGTGAATTGTCCCGGTGTATACCTTAACTGGGTATTCATCGGTGGGGTATCCACAATTTTATTGGGGTTGAAAATATGATGCGGATCCCAGGTCTCTTTTATCTTGTGTAAAAGCTGGTAATTCTTCTCTCCTACCATCTGCCGGATAAACTCTCCTCTCAACCGGCCATCCCCATGTTCCCCGCTCAGTGAGCCATGGTATTTTTTGACCAGTGTCGCCACTTCCTGCGCAATGGTCCTGAAGAGCCGGTTACCTTCTTCTGTTTTCAGGTTGATGATGGGCCGCAAATGCAATTCACCCGATCCGGCATGCGCATAATGCACGGCATGGAGCGAATACTTCTGTAAAATTGAATTGAAATCCCGTATATAGGCGGGAAGGTCTTCCACTGATACGGCCGTATCTTCAATTACGGGAACGGCTTTTTCATCACCCGGTAAATTCCCCAACAGTCCCAGACCTGCCTTACG
>JAGWTX010000059.1 GCA_028875955.1 Bacteroidota bacterium
GCGTTCGATTTACCAACCATCGCCTATCCCTCCTACAACCACAGACTACAGACCTATCGCAGTTCCGAAGTATCCACCCGGCTCGGTGTTTCCTTACCACTGATGATACCCCGGGAGCTCAGCGCGATAGCTTTGATGATCATGGCCATATTGTCCATATCAAGCGTACCGATTTCATCACTGGCTTTGTGATAATTGGGTTCGGGCGGGTTTTCCATTTTGGATGTTGAGATGGTATGGGCCGGTACACCCAAACGGGCCAATGTGGCATTATCGGAACGATAAAAAAGTTGCTGGGCCGGATAGGGATCCGGGTGAAAGGTAAACCCGGTACCTTCCAGATTTGCCTGCAGCATTTTTCCCATATCCGTTTTTTCATACCCGGTGATATAGGCTGCATTTCTACCCCATTTGCTTTCGGTGCCGATCATTTCGATATTGAACATGGCTTTTACTTTTTCCGGATCGAATTGTCTGGAAAAATATTGTGACCCATATCCGCCGATCTCCTCAGCCGTGAATGCCACAAAAACCAGTGTCCGCTCATTGTTATGAAGGGCTTTGAAATATTTTGCCAGCATCATCACAGCCGTTGTACCCGCTGCATCGTCATTGGCACCGTTAAATATCGAATCGGTTAATTCATTTCCCTGTCTGTCCTTTCGAATGATACCCAGGTGATCATAGTGACCGGAAAAAATCACATATTCATCTTTCAGGCTTTTACCCGGAATCACGCCAACCACATTGGCCAGGGGCTGTTCGGTGATTTCGTGTTTTGCCTCCAGGGTATAGGTTGCCGGGTCCAAATTGCCGATGACAAATACCACAGACTTATCCGATTTGAATAGTTGTGATTTGAAACGGGTCAGGTTATTAAAGGACCTGGAAAAACTCGTATCCACCAGTACCAGGTAATTTTGATTGGCGGCAATCAGTTTCCGCGCTTCTGAAAACAAATTGGCGCCTTTTGCAATCCTTACTTTCTCGTATCCAGATTTTTCATTGATCGAAAGCGTTGGCTGACAGGTGGCTACGATCACATCCCGCGCATCAACCGATTTGCCGTCAAAGCTGCATTCCAGCCCCAGAAATTTGGCACGTACCATGGCAAATGACTGGAAATAAGATTTGCTCCCGTTCCAGGTAGCCAATCCGGTTTTCTTAAACTCGCCTGCAATAAAGTTGCCGGCTTTTTCAATTCCCCGGGTGAATGTTTTTCTGCCTTCCATATCATCTGCCGACAATATTTTTTCAATCCTTTCCACTTCTTTCGTGTTGATGATCTTTTCTGCTTTCTGGGCAAAAGAAAAGGTTGTTATTGACAACAATAACAACCCAAACAATGATTTTTTCATATTTGATTTTTTTTCTTGGGCCTGGTGCATCCTGCACCTGCCAGTACAATTATCTATAAGGAAGACCAGGTTGGCAGAAGTTTATAAACTCATCATCTCCTTGAACTTAACGGTTTGCCTGCGGCTTACTTCGATCTTCTCACCCCCTTTCAGATCTACCAGCAAACCCCCATTGAAATAGGGTTCGATTTTTTCGATCCAGCGGAGATTGATGATATGTTTGCGGTTGGCCCGGAAAAACATTCTCTCATCCAGGCGTTCTTCCAAGGCATTCAATGATTTCAGGATGAGTGGTTTATTGGTTCCAAAGAAAACCTTGGCGTAATTGCCTACACTTTCAAATAAACGGATCTCACCCAGTTTTACAAACCAGCAACGCTCACCGTCTTTTACAAAGACCTGGTCGTATTCGGTAAGCGGACCGCGGTTTACCCCGTTGAGACCGATATTTTCCTTGAATATTTCGGCTTGCAGTTTTTGTATGGCATCGGCCAGTCTTTTGGGCTCGATGGGCTTCAACAGATAATCCAGCGCATTCACTTCAAAAGCCTTTATGGCATATTCATCATAAGCGGTGGTAAAAATCACCTTTGGTGCTTTCTCCACTTCTGCCAAAAGGTCAAAACCGGTTTTTCCGGGCATCTGGATATCCAGGAAAATCAAATCGGGATTGAGTGTCTCGATTTTTTCAATACCATCATCCACATTGGCAGCCTCATCGATTACTTCAATATCAGAATGGTCCTGTAACAGTTTTTTTAACTCATTACGGGCCAGTCTTTCATCATCAATAATAATTGCTTTTATAGCCATACCTCGAATTTATGAATAGATTTTAAGATTGAAATTCCTGTACCGGCATTTTTACAATGGCTTCCACCATGCCATTCTCATTATTATGAATGTCGAATGTAGCTTTTCCCCCGAACAAGAGTTTCAGCCGGTTGCGGGTGCTGTTGATGCCGAAACCATCTCCGTTTTTGGTATCCCCGTTCAACTGCCCGGTATTCTGGACGATCAATTCATGGTGGTCATCCCGGTAATCTGAAATCACCCGGATAGATCCCCCGTTCTTTTGTTTGCCGATACCATGTTTGATGGCGTTTTCGACAAGGGTTTGCAGCATCATCGGCGGAACAGGCTGGTCAAGCGTATCTTCATCGATATCATATTCCACCTGTAGCCTGTCCTCAAAACGGATATGTTCCAATGCCAGGTAATCCTTCACAATATTCAATTCCCGTTCAAAGGGAACGGTTTCCATTTTCTCGGCCTGCATACTGCTGCGCAGGATATTACTTAATTCGGTAATAGCGGTCCTGGCCCTTTCCGGATTCTCATCCACCAGGGCACGGATACTATTGAGGGCATTGAAAATAAAATGGGGATTGATATGGGATTTGATGGTCTTCAGTTCCAGCTCCTTTACCAGGCTTTCCAGTTTCACTTTCTGGATCTCGGTCTTGGAACCCAGTTCCACATAATGCCAGATATAATAGGCAGAGACCCAAACCAGTACTAGGGGGGAATCCAGGATCAGGTTGGTAAGGAACCGTTTTTCAACTGACACTTTGATTTTGGGATCGTACATGTGCAACCATTCCACAACGGCACTGTTCGCCAGGTTGAAAAGCACGATGATGCTGATCACGGAAATAGCGAGTAACCACCATTTCTGGACCTGGATGGGGGGGCGCATTTTCAGCCTGAGAATGAGTTCCCGCAGTAAATGGGTGAATACAAGTCCGAAAAGGATCGTAATGGCGATGCGGGGATAGAGGATATGATTCGTCTTGTTTTCAAAGATAAAGGCAAAGAAAACCATGGCTAAACCATAGAACAACCAGCCACCCAGCTGGCAACACCAGTATAAGGAAGATTTACTTCTCATGTTCCAACAAATATAAACCGAAACAGCAGCCGGAAAGGGTTGAATTTTGATTAAAGGCAAAAACAGCGTCTGTTTGGCAGAATATAATGTTTTCTCCTGCCGAACTATCTGACTTATCAAATGTTTCTCTTATGTATCAAGGGCTTTTAACCCGTCAATAGCTTATTTTTACATTTTAAAACGCCACTGAATGCAGATAAATGCAGGCCCCTTATTACAAAAAGTCGATTCCCCGGACGACCTTAAAAAGCTAAGCCGTGAGCAATTGCACCAGGTTTGTGATGAACTCAGGCAGTTTATCGTGGATGTGGTCAGCGTACATGGCGGCCATTTTGCCGCCAGTCTGGGTGTGGTTGAACTGAGTGTTGCCCTTCATTATGTGTACAACACCCCTTATGATCAATTGGTATGGGATGTTGGCCACCAGGCTTATGGTCATAAAATCCTGACCGGCAGGAGGGATAGCTTTGTTACCAATCGCAAATACAAGGGGCTGAGCGGTTTTCCGAAAAGATCGGAAAGCGAATACGATACGTTTGGTGTGGGCCATTCCTCCACTTCCATATCTGCGGCACTGGGAATGGCGATGGCTGCCAAATACAAACAGGAAGACCGGAAATCCGTTGCCGTTATCGGGGATGGCTCCCTGACGGCGGGTATGGCTTTCGAAGCCATGAACCATGCAGGTGTGGCGGATAGCGATGTACTCATCATCCTGAATGATAACTGTATGAGCATCGACCCGAATGTGGGTGCCTTAAAAGAATACCTGACCGATATCAGCACTTCCCCCACCTATAACAAAGTGAGGGATGAGATCTGGAACCTGATGGGAAAACTTCCGGTTGGAAAAAAATTCAGCAGGGAAATGGCCAGTAAGCTGGAATCCAGTATGAAGAGCATGGTAAACAAAAGCAGTAATTTGTTTGAAGCCCTTCAGATCCGGTATTTTGGCCCGATCGACGGTCACAACATCACCAAACTGGTGGATACCCTTATTGACCTGAAAAAAATTCCGGGACCCAAATTATTACACATCATTACGGTGAAGGGAAAGGGGTATTCCCTGGCGGAAAAAGACCAGACCAAATGGCATGCACCGGGATTGTTTGATAAAGTGACCGGTGAGATCTTCAAGAAAAAGATGGACAGTCCGCAACCCCCCAAATACCAGGATGTTTTTGGTCATACCATCATTGAGCTGGCTGAGATGAATGATACCATCATGGGGATCACACCCGCCATGCCCAGCGGGTCTTCCCTCAAATTCATGATGGAAAAAATGCCCCACAGGGCTTTTGATGTGGGTATCTGCGAACAGCATGCCGTTACTGTGAGTGCGGGTCTTGCCACCCAGGGCATGCGTGTCTTCTGTAATATCTATTCTTCCTTTATGCAACGTGCCTACGACCAGGTAGTGCATGATGTGGCCATACAAAAATTACCCGTTGTATTTTGCCTGGACAGGGCCGGGTTGGTGGGAGAAGACGGCCCTACCCACCATGGCTGTTATGACATACCCTATATGCGCTGTATCCCCAATCTGGTGGTGAGTGCACCGATGAATGAGCAGGAACTCAGGAACCTGATGTATACGGCACAATTGGCTTCCAATACTTCTCCTTTCGTGATCCGCTATCCAAGGGGGGAAGGTGTGATGCCGGAATGGAGAACGCCTTTTGAAGAGATCCCGGTCGGCAAGGGCAGAAAGATAAAAGACGGGGAAGAAATTGCGATCCTGAGTTTCGGGCATCCGGGCAATTTCGCCCAGGCCGCGATACGTGAATTGAGAACACAGGGCATCAATCCCGCACATTATGATCTGCGGTTTGTAAAACCGATTGACGAAGATCTTTTGCATGAAGCATTCAGCCGTTATTCAAAAATGGTAACGGTGGAAGACGGGACCGTTGTCGGCGGATTCGGTTCGGCTATCCTGGAGTTTATGAACCAGCACGGATATCGGGCAGATGTGAAAATCCTGGGTATCCCCGACAGACTGGTGGAACACGGCACCCCCAGGGAATTACACAGGGAATGCGCCTATGATGCCCAGGGGATTGCAGAGGCTGTAAAAGAACTGATGAAAGATAAGATCACCACCACCCTCATACATGGATAAAGGATTCATCTGAATAAAAAAAACCATACGATGCGTATGGTTTTTTTTATTCAGGTGCTGAGGGAACTGGTCATTCAGCAGCGGGCTCATCGAATCCTGCCGTCAGCATTTCATCGGTGATGCCATCTGCCTGTATGTCTTCTTCCCTATGTTCATTCCATTCAACAATAAAGTTATTCATCCCCTGCCCCACCAATAATTTCATAAACTTCTGTTGTGACAATTCAAGGATGGAAAGGAATAAGTACAGCGCGTGTATTCTATCCTGACAGATCTCAAAGATCTTTTCAAAAGAAACCGTCTTTTCCTTTTGTACAAAACCCAGCATATAATCACGGCTACCTTCCATGGTGTAATTATAGCGGATCACCGTATGTACGGGTTTGTTTTGTCTTTCCTGCACACGTAACATCACTTTTTCAAAAGCCTTCATCAGTTTGAATAAAGTGATGTTCTGGATCTCTGTGCCTTCCGAAGCCTCTTCGCCGATCTGTGCGATCTCTCTTTGAAGATTGCCCCGTTTGATCATCAGCATCCGCTCTGCTTCCATTTCGGCCATTTTTGCGGCGGCTTCCTTGAAGCGTTTGTATTCGAGGATCTTGTCGATCAATTCCTGGCGGGGATCGATTTCATTTCCCTGTGCATCGATTTCTTTTCTGGGTAACAAGAGCCGGGCTTTGATCCGCATCAGCGTGGATACAAAAAGGATGAACTCGCTGCTGAGCTCGATATTCAGCTTTTCACCCTGATGGATAAAGTCCAGAAAATCGTTGATGATTTTGGTAATGGGAATATTATAGATATCCAATTCATCCCTTTCTATAAAAAACAGGAGAAGGTCGAAAGGGCCTTCAAACTGATCCAATTTGATCTGGTAACTCACATTATTCACTGTCTGTAACTTTAGGTGCAAAGAAAACTGAAACGGGGATATAATCGGCCCGATAAGCCGTTTATTTATCCACTACCTCCCCGGACAGGCAGGGAATGATCCTGCCATGCCTTTCTTCCCATACCTGGTTTAACCGTTTATTTTTTCAGGGCATCCCTGATTTCCATCAGAAGCTGGTCGGTACTGGAGGGTGCTGGCGGTGCTGCGGGTTTGGCAACTTCCGCCTTTTTCATCCGGTTGATGGCCTTGATAACCAGGAAAACGGAAAAAGCAACAATGATAAAGTCGATAAGATTGGTGATAAAAGTGCCATATTTCAAAGACACTTCCGCAACCGCCTTGGTGATCACCAAGTTATCAGGCCCTTTTACCTCAGGGACCGCCTGTTTCAGAATGAGCACTTTATCGCTAAAATCAACACCACCGGTAAGCATGCCCACCAGCGGCATTACGATGCCATCTACAAAGGAGCTGACAATCTTACCAAATGAAGCACCCATCACAAAGGCTACGGCGATATCTACCAGGTTGCCCTTCATGGCGAAATCCTTGAACTCTTTCAACATTCCCATATTGTTTGTTTTGTTTCCTTTTCAAAATACAATTTCCCTTTGAACCTGCAAAGCGGATTACTTTTTTAATCCCGGATACTGCATATGCAGGCCTGATAACAACTGGTGCAGGGCATTGGCCACCAGGTAATCCTTATACCAGTTCTGGTCGGAGGGAACGATGTGCCAGGCGGGTTTATTACAATGGTTAAATGCATCCTGGTACACTTTCATATAATCCTTCCAGAGTTTGGCTTCCTCAAAATCCTTCTCATTGTATTTCCATTGTTTTTGCGGGTCTTTGATCCTTTCCCTCAATCGCTGCTGTTGTTCTTCGGGAGATATGTGGAGATAAAATTTCAGGATATGTGTGTGGTTATGCCTGGTCAGCAATTCTTCAAAATCATTGATGGCTTTCATCCGTAAACGGGCCTGTTTGTCGTCACACCATTTATGCACCCGGGTAATCAGGATATCCTCATAATGGGAGCGGTTGAAGATCTGTATCAACCCCTTTCCCGGGCAATGCTGGTGAATGCGCCATAAAAAATCATGTGACAGTTCTTCTGCTGTGGGTGCTTTGTAAGATTTCACCAGAACCCCCTGGGGATTCAGTTTGCCGAAAACATTTCTCACCAGCCCGTCTTTCCCGCTGGCATCCATGCCCTGTACCACCATCAGTACCGAATGTTTTGACTCGGCATATAACAGGTTTTGCAGGTTATCCAGTTCTACCAGTAATTGAGCTGTTTTCGCCTTTATCTTTTCTTTATTGATCCCCTTCGGGGCACGGGTACTGATCTTCGACAACTGAATGACTGGCATAGCAAATAAGTTTCTTTAAAATTATCCCTTTGCTGCTGTAAAAACACCAACTTTGAATAAATTATTCGGCTTGCGGGAAAGATTGATCAACTGGGGTTTGTTTACGGCACTTTCTTGTATCTGGGGGAGCTCGTTTATCCTGATGAAGGCAGGCATGACCGTCTTAACCCCTTATCAGGTAGCATCCATCCGCATTCTGAGTGCGGGAATCGTTCTGATCCCCTTTGCCAGGAAGGCTATCAAAGAGATCCCGAAAAATAAACTTGGGCTGGTGGTGCTGTCAGGCATACTGGGAAGTTTTTTCCCGGCATATTTGTTTTGTATCGCTGAAACCAGGATCGACAGTTCGCTTGCCGGTATCCTGAATGCCCTGACACCTTTGTTTACGATCCTGGTGGGCATCGCTTTTTTTCAGCTACAGGCCGGTAAATTGAAAATTGCCGGTGTCATGATCGGTTTTGCGGGTCTCTGTTTTCTGATGATGAAAAGCGGCAATATCGGTTTTCAGAATTTTTCCTACTCATTGCTTGTTATCCTGGCCACGCTTTTTTATGGCATCAATGTGAATATGGTTGCCCGTCATATGCAGGGTGTGGGTTCACTCAATATTGCATCGCTGGCATTTGTTTTCCTGATCATTCCCACCCTTGTCTTTTTGTATGTCACCGGTTATTTTTCCTTATCCTTTTCCCACAAAGAGATCTGGTTGTCGACCCTTGCCTCCGCCGTGCTGGGCATGATGGGTACCGCTTTGGCCTCCATCTTTTTTTATATGCTGGTGAAAAGGGCCGGAACCCTGTTTGCCTCCATGGTGACTTATGGCATACCTTTTATTGCCGTGCTTTGGGGTGTGATCTATGGTGAAAGCATAACGCTGTCACAGGTGATCGCACTGGGGATTATCCTGTGTGGCGTGTATCTGGTAAACAAGAAACCGAAAACCTATATTCCTGATTAGTTGATAGCGGAAGGGTTGCAGTTTATACCGTGAGCATTTCCTTTTCTTTTGCGGCCAGGTGTTTATCAACGAGTACGATATACCGGTCGGTGATATCCTGGATCTCTTTTTCCCCGTCTTTGGATGCATCTTCACTCAACCCTTCCTTCTGTAATTTTTTCACCTGTTCGATCGCGTCTCTGCGGATATTCCGGATGGCTACTTTGGAATGTTCCCCTTCACCCCCCGCTTTTTTAAACAGCTCCTTTCTTCTTTCCTCGGTCAGTGGCGGAAGAAAAAGACGGATCTGGTTACCATCGTTTTGCGGGGTGATACCGATATTGGCCTGCATGATCGATTTTTCGATCGGCTGAAGCATATTTTTTTCCCAGGGTTGTACACTGATGGTACGTACATCCAGAACACTGATATTGGCAACCTGTGCAATCGGGGTCGGTGATCCATAATAGTCAACGGTAATCCCATCCAGCATGGTGGGGTTGGCTTTACCTGCCCTTATCCGGGTCAATTCGGTTTCCAGGTGACTGATCGCTTTTTGCATGCCTTCTTCTGCGTCATCAATGATCATTTGTAGTTCTTCGGACATATTCAGGTTTTTAA
>JAGWTX010000060.1 GCA_028875955.1 Bacteroidota bacterium
TTTTACAACAGTGCAGCAACTTCTATTGCCTGGGGTTTCAATAAAAGAAAAACGAAGAAAAAAAGACCGGATCTGGTTTCAGATCTCTGCAGGATCACGGGAAGTCCTTTTATTTTAAAAGACAAAGCCTGCCAATAAGCACAAATTTCTATTAACTGTAGGAGGTATGGGGTCTTTGGCGGGTTGGTCTTTGGTCTTTGGATATGTTAGTGTACAGGAAAAAAAAATTACTATAATTGGAAAACTATGTCAACTCCCCATCTTTCTTTAGAGTAATATGCTTAAAGTCATAAAGTATTTTGCCAATGCTTTGATGTTACAATCACAACCAACTATCCTTCCTGCCAAAGACCAAAGACCAACCCGCCAAAGACTAAATCACACACTAAAAATCAAATCCCATCGCAAAATACCAAACCGGTTTGCCCCGGAAGACACCCTTCATGGGCCATCCTGCGTCGAGTTTCATGAAATAGCCCAGCAACGTGCTGCGGACACCAAAACCATAGCCACCGGCAAAAGGCCCCAGACCGCCGGCATCCAGGCGAACCAATATCGGACTGGTTTGGTCACGGATCACTTCGCTGGGTCGGGTAATGCCATTGTATTTGCCATTCCAGGCGGTTCCCAGATCCACAAACTGCACCAGTTGGAAATTCCGGAGAAAGGCATTATTGATGGGCCGGTTGATAAAAGTGGAGAACAGGGGTAAACGGAATTCACTGTTCAGCACAACGGCATTGTTTCCGTTGGCAATATTCTGGTTATAACCCCGCATATTGACAGCCAGCGACTGGAATGCATAGGACTGGTCCTGTGCAGGCGGATTGTTATTGAACTTGGGATTGAACCAGCCATCCACACCTCCCAGGTAATAGATCAGCTTCTGGCCACCCCAGGAGAAATCACCCGCTGCCCGACCGGCCCAGATAAAATTGCGATAGATCTTATGATAGTATCTGCCATCAAACCCGAAATTGAAAGTGGCTTTGCCATTGTTCAACGAGGTTTTAAAAGTAGGCATGTTCATATCCAGGTAAATCTTGAATCGAAGTCCTACCCAGATATTCTGTGTTGGATTCAGGGTGTTATCATGTACATATTCAATTCTCGAAACAATGTACCTGGAAATGGTATCTGCATATTTGAGTGCACCGGGATCGGGTAATCCGGAATTGTTATCATACGGACGCAGTACACCGCGGTCGGTACGTAAACCCACTGTTGCCCGCAGGCTTTTCACTTCATTGAAAGGATAGGCAATATTGAACTGGTACAGATTGGTAAAAAGCCTATTGTCAAAACTGGTCGGGAAAAAATTCGTGACGGTGCTCCGGTAATAGGTTAAACCATAATCAAATCTCCTGCGAAGATTCTGGTAAGTGAAATACACATCCTTATCACTCAGGTTGGTTCCAAATCGGACACCGCCTGAAAAACGAATGTCTTCCATCAGATCGCTGACACCCACGCGGAAGGTGAAATTGAAATCATTCCCATTATTGAGTTGTATCGGACCATTGCCCCCTGCATAGGGCTGGTATCGATTGATCAGGATATTATTCGATACCCCTACCTGAACATTATCCGAATTAAATTTCATCCGGTAATCGAATAACCGTGAACGGGTGAGTACAGAGGTTTTCGGCAGCGGCCCTGCATTGTTTTTGTTCCGCAATGCACTGCTGTCCGGTTTTTCATCTGCAAATTCAGACTGGAAACTACTCACCACTTTCTTAGCCGTATCAGCCCCTTTCTTATATTGGATGGCCTCGCCGGTGGCTGCTTTCTTATCGGCAATCACTTTGCGCATATACTCGGTTGGTCTTGCATTCACATTTCGCTTGTTCAATGCATTTTCATCCACTTTCAGCTTATAGAGAAATTTGAAGTCGCCTTCCTTTCTTACTTCGCTTACGATCCCGTTGTTTCCGGCAATACGGGTTTCCAGCAGGCTGCTCTGGTAATTGGTTATGGGGAAAGTATAGGTGGAATCCTTGTATACCTGGAAATAGCTCACACTATCCGGTTCCTGTTTCTGCCAGGCCTGCAGGGTAGAATCAAATTCTTTCGGAGAAGGATTGCGTAACAATTCATCACCGATATAATACAGGGTATCCAACCCGTTCCGCTGCGTGGCAAAGAAACCGGCCCAGCGGTTAGCAATACCATTCTCATCAGACACATAGGTAAAGTGATTGGTATTGTACTGCATCGGATAGCGCGCGTTTCCGGTTTTCACATTGGTCAGCTGGGTGATCTGCCTGTCCTTGCTATCGTTCAGGATATCTACCATGAAGATATTAAAGGGATACCTGCTGGGTAATACCGTGTCCTTACTGATGGCGTTGGGACCGGGGCGGTTGGAAGAAAAGATGATACCCGCCTTGTTGGGGAAAACCACATAGGTCGGATCCAGTTCATCATACACATCATTGGTGATCTGGGTGGATTTCTGGCTGTCAATCTTATACGTGAACAAATCAGTATGTCCATTTTTCACGGCACTCAGGACAAGGGTATTGGCATCCAGCATAAAGGAAGCATCCAGGATCTGGTCGAAATCCGTGATCTCCTGTTTGTATCTCTTGTATTTGGCAAATATGTCGTACACAAACATTTTTAATTTCCCGGCTTCCCAGTAAATCACCAATAAACGGGTTCCCTTGCCATCCCAGGCCAGTATGGGATAATTGGGATTGATGTCTCCCTGCTGGGTACGTACGCCGTTTTTTACGAGAATCTTGGCATCGTAAAAATTCTCCATCAGTTTGATATTATAGACCCCTTTTTTAAACTCCACCACTCCATAGGTTGAACTCTTGGGATTGGGGTTGGCCTGAAAACGGAAATAATCGTTTTTGGAAACGTCTTCCGAAACAGTCAGCTGACCCTTGGGTTGGTTTCTGCGCTGACGGATGTCTTTTATATACACATCCTGTTCGTACTGCATGAAATCTGCAAGCACCTCCTTGAACTTTTTCTTACAAACCCGTAAACAAGCGTTGTTCAGATTTTTATAGATCCGGGCCAGATACAACAGATAAGTGATATTCTCTGTCCTGTATTTCTCACCGATATAATGCCAGAAAGCATGTCCGGCCAATAATGGTTTTTCGAATGCAAACTGGTAAAACGAGTTGTAGCTGCCACCCAGCATGGCGCTTTTCAGATCATCATCCAGTTCCGTACTCCAGGGTTCCGCCGCATAGGCAACATAACCATCCACCAGCCATTTGGGCAGGTCAAGCAAAGCCTGGTTACTGGCAAACTCGCCCAGGTCATCCCCGAACATCAGGTTATCGGTCAGTACTTTGGCAATACCCTGGCGGATCTGCAGTTTCAGGTGTTCATGGTTACCGTCGAAATACACCACAATCTTATTGTTCACCAGTTTTGTGATCCCACCGGCGTTCTGCCAGTCGCTGCCCAGACCGATATTGCTGCTTTTGTAATCGTTATAGCTGTTATACACCACGATATTGGCACGGCGCTGTAAAGAATATTCAATAAAATTTTCGATGGATTTGAGTTCTTCCTCCGCCACCTGGGCAGCAAATTTGCCCAGTTCCACCCCACCCTGGGCTACATAGGTATTAAAGTTGGGGGACTGGTAAAATTTCCAGGTATACTTCTTATACTGAACCCGGTTTCTGCCAAACTCAACGGAATTTACCTGTGCTTTCAACAGCAAGGGAAAAAGAAAAATCAATAAAAGAAAGCCATACGTGATGCGATTCAGTTGCATATCCGAACTTTAGTGTTTTAAAATTAGGCAATTACCAGTAAAAGCCGGTAAAAATACGATTATGCTCAAGGTTAAGGTTTTTACATTTAGTCCTGTTCAGGAAAACACCTACATCCTTTACAATGAACAGAACAAAGCTATTATAATTGATCCCGGTTGTTACTTCAGCGCTGAACAGGAAACGTTAAAAAACTTTATTACAGATACGCAACTTGAGCCGGTAAAGTTGCTCAATACCCATTGCCATCTGGACCATGTTTTCGGGAATAAATGGGTTTCAGAGACCTGGGGGCTGGAATTGTTTATCCATCCCGGGGAGGAACAAATGTTAAAACTGGCCCCGATATCCGGCGACAAATGGGGTCTGCCCTTTCACAACTATACCGGCCCGCTGCATTTTCTGGCTGAAGGCGATACCGTTATCCTGGGAGAAGATAAGCTGGAAGTCATTCTGACACCCGGCCATTCACCGGCCAGCATCTGTTTTTATAACCCTGCGCAGTCTTTCCTGATCGGAGGCGATGTGCTGTTCCGGGAAAGTATCGGCCGTACGGATCTGCCGGGAGGCAATCATGAAACCCTGCTCAAAAGCATCCGGGAAAAATTGTTTGTTTTGCCTGATGAGGTAACCGTTTACCCTGGTCATGGGAAGCCTACCAGCATCGGACATGAAAAAGTATATAATCCCTTTTTATAGGAACTGATGCTGAATGCCGCTTAGCCGGCATTTTTCCTGTGCCAGGCTTTCTCATACGCCATGATGAATATGGCACCCAGGTTTCTGTTGGGTGGGATATAATCTTCAAACTTATCCCGGTATCCGGCACCAACCCTGGAAGAGACCGTATGCCAAAGCTCTTCCCAGTTCAGGTCTTTTCCGGAACGAAGCCTTTCCGTAATCGCATCGATCAGGCTCTGGTTAACCACACCGGCCGCCACTTGTTTGGAAGAAATGATATGGGCTGATGGACAGATCTGTAAAATATCATTCAGTTTCTGATAACCCCCGCAACTGCCCAGTAAGACCACTTTGGCACTGGAGGGTAAGCGGTTGATGGTTTCCTGCAGGTAATAGCTATGCCCCCTGTGGATCACGATCATGGGCGCCAGCCCTTTTTCTTTCAGATAGGCAATCAGGCTGTCCTGCGCCTCGATATCCAGTTCCTGGGTTTCGTCCAGTGGCAGGTTGGCATAAATGGTAATCGGGGTTCCCCTGGCGGAACTGATCTCCACCCATTGTGGTTTACGCAGGATATGCCAGTTGGCATTGTTAAACCGGCTCATAAATGCACTGAAATAGGTCTTGGCATCCTTATCCCCGTAAGAGAACTGTTGTATGATGATCCTGCCGGATGCATTCTCCAGCGATTTCCGCGGCATGGTATAGATCGGGTCAATGCCCAGTCTTGCAGAAACATTGATCTTATTGGCCGGATCCATCGAAAGGAATATGGTGTTGAGCAGGTTATAGATCAGCTCACCCCGCTGGTTATGCGTCCGTTTGCTTTCAGCCAGGTTCTGTTGAATCTGGTCATCAATCAGCTTTCGTATCTCTTTGTTGTAAATACTGGCATAGGAGTCGGCCACATCCACGGCATCTTCCAGTGTGGCATTGGTTTCCAGTCCACTTACAAAACTGCGCATCAGGTTTTCGGCGGCTGTTTTATCCATCCGGCTCAAAAAATTATCCAGGGTATTATAGGCCGCACAGATCTTGATGAATTTCTTGTAATAATCATTGTGCAGCATGCCCAGCAGCGAATCCGATCTGGGTTCCTTCATTCTTTGAAAAATCCGGGGATACACACCCACCACAAAACTTGAAGTATAGATCTCTTCCTCACCCATCACAGCGAGGTAGAAAAGCTCTTCCGGCCCCAGTGTAGCCAGTTTTCTGAAACGGATGTTTTCATTGGGCTCATCATGCAGCGCATTGATCTCGTTTATGTACAATTCAACGGCTTTCGCCTGCAACTTATTGGTAAGCACCTGTGCAGCCATGGGAGTATCGCCATGATGCATGCGGTCTGCATAACTTATCCTTGTTCTGACCAGCAACTTATAATAGTCTTCGGAAGACTCGTCGGTGATCAGCGGCGTGATGGAATCGATGGAAAGTCGATTGTGGTAGAGTTCATCCAGAAAGGGGAAATACATCCTTCCTGTCTTGGTAAGGGCAAGCCTGCCGATGATCTTCACCAGCGGATGATTGACCGATTGAATCCTCCGACCCAGTGCGGTTGGCGCCGCTGCATAGTTATACAGCTCTTCCTGGTCACGAAAAGCGGCTTGAATGATCAGACTATCTGCAAAACGGTTATTGGGATAACGGGACAGGATTTTGAGGATATCTTCCGGGTTGCGCTGGCAGGCTTTGAGAACGAGATAATCACCAGCCTTGGCGATACCGGGATTGTCTTTCAGTGCAAAATTATCCAGCAGGATATTGTCAACCTCCGGTGAATTGGATTCGATAATGGGAAGGATGCTTTGTCTGGAAAGTTCTGTCTGCATGGCATCTTCATAGGCTTTGACCAGAACGGGTAACTGGGCGGCATTCAGGGTCTTGCTTTTATATCCGGTGATATATCCCTGCAGCATTTCATTCACACCCCGAAGCCATTTGAATTTGTCATTGTCGCTAAAATCCGGATTCTTCTCGATCTCTGCACGAAGGTTATTGATATGGATTCGCAGGATGGTAATGATTTGCTGGTCCAGTTCGGCATTTCCGCTGACGGCGAGATGAGTTCCTGAGGATGCACCGAGTTTTTCAATGCTGTTCAGCGAATTGAGGATGAGCTGGTGGTGCATTTGCCGGACAGCAGGAACCGGCGGCATTTCGATGCTTTTCTGACCAAAACTGCTGATAACCAGTAAAAAGGCGGTTACCGTACTGTAAATCTTCGTTCTTTTCATATCCATTGCAAAAATAAAGGCATTTAGCCCAAGACAGTCATTTCCTCCCATTTGCAGTTAACAATAACATAATAAGCGCAAAAACCCTAATTGCCGTTCATTAAAATTAAATTTGTGTAAACTTAAGGTTAACATGGAAGGCAAGCCGAAACAGATATTGATCGCAGATGATGAACCGGATATTTTGGAGATTGTAAGCTATAATCTTGGAAAGGAAGGCTATGAGATCTATACTGCCAAAGACGGAAATGAAGCCATTGAAAGAGCCAAACAGCTCAACCCGGATCTGATCATCCTGGACATCATGATGCCGAAAAAGACGGGGGTGGAAGTTTGCCAGATCCTCCGCTCACAACCCCAGTTCCAGGATACGCTGATCATTTTCCTGACCGCCATGAGCGACGAAGCCTCGCAAATCAAGGGTCTCGAAACAGGCGCAGACGATTATGTCAACAAACCCATCAGCCCGAAAGTGCTTGTCAGCCGTGTAAATGCCCTGTTCAGAAGGGTGAACAGCAAGGAAGTAGGCAAGAGCATCCATATCGGCAACCTGACCATTGACCCTGTAAAATTCCTTGTGGTCATAGATCAGAAAGAAGTGATCCTTGCCAAGAAAGAATTCGAATTGTTGCACCTCCTGGCTTCCCGTCCGGGTCGTGTTTTTCTCCGTAACGAAATCCTTTCCCAGGTTTGGGGGAATGATGTGATCGTGGGCGACAGAACCATTGATGTCCATATCCGTAAAGTCCGCCAGAAACTCGGTATCGACTGTATAACCACCGTAAAAGGGGTTGGTTATAAGTTTGACATGTAGGGTTTCATCTTAGCAAAATTTTGTATCCGCTTATTAACAGGTCCTGTGCAGGATAATTTATCTTGCAATAGAAAGTTTGTAGTTGGTAGTCTGTAGTCCCGCTTTTCGAGGGATCTTTGCTACGCTGCAATTTATGATTGACTAATAACAATTAATACACACAACTACAAACCAAAGACAAAAGACCAAAGACAAAAGACCAAAGACTAAAGACCAAAAACCAAAGACCAACCCACTTGACTACCAAAAACCTATCCCCTCAGCAATTATCCGCTTTTACGGCCCTGGCCTTATCGGTGCCGATCAGTTTGGGGATCTTTCTGATCAGACCTGATTGGATGATTGCAGCGGGATCCCTGGTGGTGACATTCCTGGGCAGTTATTTACTGATCCGGTTTGTTTTGGAATCCTTTATCTACCGGAAAATAAAACTGATCTATAAATTCATCTACCAGACCAAGGCGAGCAAAAGGGAAGAGACCTATTATAAATACATCCTTCCGCAAAAAGGGATTGATGAAGTAAGACAGGATGTGGAACAATGGGCCGAACAGAAAAGTGCGGAAATCGAATTGCTGAAAACCAATGAAGCTTACCGGAAAGAGTTTTTACAAAACCTGGCACATGAATTCAAGACCCCCATTTTTGCCATCCAGGGGTATGTGGACAGCCTGTTGAGTGGTGCCATGGAAAATCCGGATCTCTGTAAGCGTTTTCTGGAAAATGCCGCCAAGAATGTGGACAGAATGGTGAACCTGGCTGAGGACCTGGATGAGATCTCCCGTCTGGAAAGCGGTCAGCAACCCCTCTATAAGGAGAATTTTGTGATCCAGGATATCATCCGGGAAACCTTTCAGTCGCTCTCCATCAAAACACAAGCCAGGAATATCCGCTGCAGCATCAAAAAGGGATGTGAGTCGCCTATTTCGGTTTTTGCTGATAAGGAAAAGATTCGCCAGGTATTGAATAACCTGGTGGAAAATGCCACCAAATATGGAAAAAAGGATGGCAGTATTGTGGCCAGTATTTACAAGATAGACGGGCAGCGTGTACTGATAGAACTGAGCGATGACGGAATAGGGATTGCTGAAGAACACCTGCCACGCATATTTGAAAGATTTTACCGGACCGACACCGGCAGAAGCCGGGATGTGGGGGGTACGGGATTGGGACTGGCCATCTGCAAACACATCATTGAAGCGCATGGACAAACCATGCATGTCAGAAGTAAACCGGATGTGGGTACCACGATCGGTTTTACGCTGGAAGCGAAAAAAGACTGATCAGGATTGCCTGCGCAGAAAAAAGAAACCGGGTACCGGAAATAAAAACCCCGATAGACATCGGGGTTGAACATGAGAAAATGTAATCATTGCTGCTATAAGAGATGCAAAGTTGGGCATCCAATATTACCCCAGTATGAACTTTGTTCTCACCGGTAAGCTTGTACCTTCACGATAGAAAAATTCCGTTAGAATAGCTGCTTATTCAATATTATCTAATCATTAAATCTGGTCTGCAGGTCTGGTATCCCTGTCATAACCCTATTTTTGCCTAAATTTAATCGTATGGGTATTAACAACTTTGGCCGGTTTTTCATGCCAAAAAACAAGGTCTTTTACGAATTATTCGAGGATGTAGCCGAGAAAGTACATGAAATGGGCATCAAGCTGAAGGAAATGGTGAGTGAACCCGACC
>JAGWTX010000061.1 GCA_028875955.1 Bacteroidota bacterium
AAAGACTAAAGACCAAAGACTAAAGACCAAATCGCAGCGAAGCGAAGATCCCGCGAATAGCGGGACGATAAACCCTAAAACAACCCCAAACGCCAAACTCCCGACCCCAAACTTTTTGGCGCATTGGGTTATTTTGTGTACAGGTTAGTATCTTTATACAGTAGCCTAACCACAGACTAAAGACTAAAGACTAAAGACTAAAGACTAAAGACTAAAGACCAAAGACTAAAGACCAAATCGCAGCGAAGCGAAGATCCCGCGAATAGCGGGAGACTAAAGACCAACTTCTGCTTAAAATTGAACAGAAATCCCTCATCCCTCATTACTTTCGCCGGGTAAAGCTGACAAATGAATATTCTTCTATTAGGATCCGGCGGTCGTGAGAATGCACTGGCCTGGAAAATGGTGAAAAGCCATCATTGCGACAAGCTGTTCATTGCCCCCGGTAATGCAGGCACAGCTGCCTACGGTACCAATCTGGATATAGCCGTTACCGATTTTGAAGCCATCAAAGCAGTTTGTATTTCCGAGAAAATAAATATGGTGGTGGTTGGTCCCGAAGAACCGCTGGTAAAAGGGATCTATGATTTTTTCCAGGAGGATGCAGCCTTACAACACATCAATGTGGTGGGTCCATCGGCCGCTGCCGCACAACTGGAAGGCAGTAAGGCTTTTAGTAAAAAATTTATGCAGCGGCACGGAATCCCGACTGCCGGCTATGCAGAATTTACTGCTGACACTTATGAAGATGGCAAAAAATATATCGCTGCACATACCTTACCCATTGTATTAAAGGCAGACGGACTGGCCGCGGGCAAAGGAGTCGTAATTGCTGTTACGCAGGAAGAAGCGCAAAAGGTTTTTGAAGAAATGATCCTTCACAAACAATTCGGGGAAGCCAGCAGCAAAGTGGTGATTGAAGAATTTTTACAGGGTATTGAGGTAAGTGTGTTTGCCTTAACCGATGGCCATGTTTATCAGATCATTGGCCATGCCAAAGATTATAAACGGATCGGAGAAGGAGATACCGGATTAAATACCGGTGGGATGGGTTGTGTAAGCCCTGTACCTTTTATGGATGAGGTATTCATGCAAAAAGTAGAAGAACGGATCATCCAACCCACCATTGCCGGTTTGGAAAAAGAAAACCTTACTTATCATGGTTTTGTTTTCTTCGGATTGATGAATGTGAAGGGAGAACCTTTTGTGATTGAATACAATTGCCGGATGGGCGATCCGGAAACCGAAGTAGTGATGCCCTTGTTACAAACGGATATTGTAGGTTTGTTTGCTGCTATGGATAATGGCACATTAATGGATGCTAACATCACATTCTATCCGCAAAGCTGTGCAACCGTGATGGCAGTGAGTGGTGGCTATCCGGGCGATTACCAAAAGAATTTCCGGATAAGCGGTTTGACAGATTTTCATTCGGAAGAATCCATGATTTTTCATGCGGGAACCAAACTGGCGGGTGATGAGGTGGTGACCAATGGCGGAAGGGTTTTGGCCGTTACTTCCTATGGCAATACCCTTTCCGAAGCGGTTGCCAGATCAAAAAAAGTATTGGAAAAAATATCGTTTGAAGGAATGTATTACAGGAAAGATATCGGGTATGAATTTGATTGAAAGGTGAGTAGTGAGTGGGTCGTTAATTGATAATACGAATACTCACAACTCACTTCCCACTACTGACAATTCAGAACTCCCTACTCACCACCACTCACTTCTCCCATTTACCCTTATTCCCGTCAACTGCCGCAAATGCCCCGAAAATTCAGTATTTTGGCTTTGTTTATTCAACTAATTTCAGTCACCTTTGCAAACACCGATTAACACATTCGAACTATTTATATACAATGGGATTGTTTAACTTTTTTACACAGGAAATAGCCATGGATCTGGGTACTGCCAATACCCTGATCATTCACAATGATGAAGTGGTGGTTAATGAACCCTCGATTATTGCCCTGAACCGCAATAACATGAAGGAAGTGTTGGCCGTGGGTAAAAAAGCCCTGATGATGCACGAAAAGACGCACGAGAGCATTCGTACGGTTCGTCCATTAAAAGACGGGGTAATTGCCGATTTCAACGCGGCGGAGCTGATGATCAGGGAGTTAATCAAGATGATTTACCCAAAAAAACCGCTTTTCCCACCCAGTTGGCGGATGGTGATCTGTATCCCCTCTTCTATCACGGAGGTGGAAAAACGTGCGGTCCGGGATAGTGCCGAACAGGCCGGAGCCAAAGAAGTGTATATGATTCATGAACCCATGGCAGCCGCCCTGGGTATTGGAATAGATGTGGAAGAACCTGTGGGTAATATGATCATCGATATCGGGGGTGGTACCACCGGTATTACTGTTATCGCCCTGGCAGGCATTGTTTGCGACCAGAGTATCCGTATCGCCGGAGATGAATTTACCGCCGATATCATGGAAGCCCTTCGCCGTTACCACAGCTTACTGATCGGGGAACGTACCGCAGAACAGATCAAGATCAATGTCGGTGCCGCCATGAAAGACCTGGATAATCCACCCGATGACCTGCCCGTAAACGGTCGTGACCTGGTAACCGGTATTCCCAAACAGATCATGGTCAGCTACCAGGAAATTGCCGAAGCCCTGGACAAAAGTATCTTCAAGATAGAAGAAGCCATTCTCAAAGCCCTCGAAACAACACCGCCCGAACTGGCGGCCGATATCTATCGCCGGGGTCTGTATCTGACAGGGGGGGGTGCATTGCTGCGTGGTTTGGACAAGAGGCTGAGTGCCAAAATCAAATTACCGGTACATGTAGCCGATGATCCGCTGAAAAGTGTGGTTCGGGGTACAGGGCTGGCCTTGAAGAACTACCAGCGTTTTCCATTTATCATGCGATAAAACCTGCTTGTTTTCAAAAACCGGAAACTGGATGCAGGATATTGGTAGCCATTGCCAGTATTCCTCCCGGGAACCGGGTATCTTCAGCCTGTGAAAAACATCTTTCTCTTCATACGACGCTATCTTACTTTTCTCAGCTTTCTGCTGCTGGAAGTAATGGCCATTGTGATGTTGAGCAATGCGAGCAAAACGCATGAATCCTTTTTCTATTCTGCCGTAAACGAAGTGGCCGGAAATATCAACAAACGCTACAGCGGTTTACGCGAATATTTTACCCTCAAGGAAACCAATCGCATCCTGGCAGCCGAAAATGCCTTTTTACGCAACAAACTGTCTGCAGATTTCATCTCTCCTGAAAATTCCAGGGAACGTTTTACGGATACATTGATCAAAGACACACTGGGGCGCTCCAGAAAATATACCTGGCTGCCTGCACGAGTGGTGGGTAATACCTATTCGCTCCAGAATAACTTTATTACGGTTGAAAGAGGCAGCCAACAAGGTGTGAAAACGGGTATGGCCGTTGTAGGCCCTGCCGGCATCGTTGGCGTGGTTGTTGAAACCAGTCCGAATTTCAGCAAGATCATGAGCCTGCTGCATCGCAACAGCAAGGTAAGCGCCATGCTGAAAAAAGACAATAATGCGGGTAGTATCGAATGGGACGGGACCGATCCGGGTTACCTGACCCTCCGCAATGTGACCAAGAGTGCGAAAGTTGCCAAGGGGGATTCGGTGGTGACCAGTAACTATTCTGCCAATTTCCCTTCACACCTGCTGATCGGAACCGTTGCAGAGATCAGTTCGGAATCATCCAGTAATTTCTATACCCTGAAAATAAAGACGGCTACCAACTTCTATAATTTGCAGTTTGTATACCTGATCGAAAATGTGCGATATGCGGAACAGGTTCAGTTAGAGAAAAGCATCCCGAAAAACCCATGAACATTCTCCTGAAAAATATTATCCGTTTTGTGCTGTTCATCCTGTTCCAGGTTTTTATCCTGGATCAGATCCCCCCGCTGCATCAATTCATCGTTCCCTATGTCTATTTTCTCTTTATCCTCTGGCTACCCTTCAGCATCAACCGGTTCTGGCTACTGATCATCGCTTTTGTATTTGGCTTGTCACTGGATTATTTTACCGGCACTTATGGTTTACACGCCGCACCCTGTGTTCTGATTGCCTATATCAGGCCCTTTCTGTTAAACCTGCTGATACCAAAAGACACCACCGAACAGAGTTATATTGAACCGGGAACCAAAAGCATGGGATGGGCACCCTTTGTACTCTATGCGGGTATCCTCACTTTTGTACACCATTTCTACCTGGTCCTGATCGAATGGCTGCAGTTTGGGAATTTTATGTATTTCTTAGGAAAAGTAAGCGCCACCACTGCGGTTAGTATCATGCTCATATTGATTGCTGAACTTTTATTCCCCAGAAAAGGAAGGTACCGCGCCAACAAAGCTTAGTATCTTCATCCACAGGTATGCATAACTTTTTTTTCGGATGGTGATGCAGACTTTGTTGCATTTAAGCAATTTTGCACTAACCGCATTTCTTCACGCACATTATTAGATCAGTCATCAGGTATGCCGGCATTTAATCAAAACAGGGGAAAAATCATTCAGATCATTTTTGGGGTTGTATTCCTGGTCATCGCAGGTCAGCTCATCAATCTGCAGTTGTTCTCTGTCAAATACAAACTGGCAGCGGAGAACAATGCCCTGTTCCGGAAAGTCATTTATCCCGACCGGGGTATCATTTTCGACCGGAAGGGTAAAGCCGTTCTTGAGAATACGATCAGCTATGACCTGGTGGTGATTCCGTCCGAGGCCCGGGGGATCGATACCCTTTCCTTTTGCAAACTGATGGACATTGATAAGGATGAGTACAAAAAAAGGATGCGCGACATCATCTTCCGTACCGGTTATGTACGGATCGGGGTATTCGAAGCCCTGCTCTCACCCGAAATGTATGCGCGTCTCAATGAAAATATTTACAAATACCCCGGTTTCAACTTAACAGAAAGATCCGTCAGAAGCTATCCTTATCATACTGCTGCGCACGTTTTGGGCTATATCGCGGAAGTAGACACTTCTTTTCTGCGCAGGCACAAGGATGAAGGTTATCAGATGGGCGATTATGCCGGTTATACCGGTCTGGAAAGAACCTATGAAAAAGTGCTGATGGGTGAAAGAGGGGTTAAAAACTATATCCGCGATAACCGGAGCCGGATCCAGGGATCCTATGAAAACGGCCTCTATGATACGGCTGCCGTTGCCGGAAAAAATATTCACCTGGCACTGGATGTTGAATTGCAGAAATTCGGAGAGCAGCTGATGACGAACAAAGTGGGGTCCATTGTAGCCATTGACCCGCAGACAGGCGGGATCCTTTGCATGGTGAGTGCACCTACCTACGATCCCAATTATTTAACCGGTAACCAGCGGGGCAGGCATTATGTGGATCTCCTCTTCGATCCCCGGAAACCCTTTAACAACAGGGGTATCGGTACCTATTATTCACCGGGTTCCACTTTTAAAACCATTGTGGGTATTGTAGGTCTCACAGAAGGGGTGATCGATGAAAGGACCACGGTTACCTGCCCGGGTTATTTTACCGGTTGCGGAACGGGTAAACCCAAATGCCTGGATAAAGGAACTTTTCAGTTCAAGGAAGCGGTGGCGCATAGCGACAATACCTATTTCTCCACCGTTTTTAAAAGAACCCTGGACCAGCAACGGTATCATGGTGCAGACAGCGCTCTTACGGTGTTTAACAGTTATGCAACCACTTTTGGACTGGGACACAAACTGGGTATCGATCTGCCTGCTGAGCAAAGGGGTATCTTACCTACTTCTGCTTATTACCGGAAAATATTCGGACAGAACTGGTATTCCTGCAATATCATTTCCAATGCCATTGGTCAGGGTGAAGTAACCACCACCCTTTTGCAACTGGCAAACGTTATGGCCATCATTTCAAACAAAGGTTGGTTTTATACACCTCATATGGTGGATTCCATAGAAGGGGGAGACGAGTTCAATATGCTGGATGCCTTCCATGAAAAACATTATACCGATAAACGGATCCCCGATTCCATATTTGACGCAGTGCAGGATGGAATGCAGGCGGTGGTGGATTATGGAACAGCCGCACGTTCCAGGATACCGGGTATCGTTATGTGTGGCAAGACCGGTACCGTGGAAAACTATGCAAGAGTGAATGGCAGGGTTGAAAAACAACAGGATCATTCCTTTTTCGGCGCATTTGCCCCAAGGGATAAACCCAGGATCGCCATTGCGGTTATTTGTGAAAATGCCGGACAGGGTGCCTGGGCGGCCGCACCCATCGCCAGTTTAATGGTTGAAAAATATTTACGCGATTCCATAACCAGCCCGGAAAGAAAAGCCATGCTGGAAGAATTTTCCAAAAAGAACCTGATCCCCAAACTGATGCGGATAGCCATGGAAAAAAGGGATTCGGTAAAACAGGCAAAGGAAAGCAGGTTGCTGGAACAAAAGATGCTCAAAGAAGCGGCAGACAGTGCAGATGCAGAAGAGAACAATACAATCGATGGTACGCCAGCCACGCCTGAAACACCTGCTGCCCCGGAAAAAAATACCAGGAAAATTACCGCTTCGGTTGCGATATTGAACAATACGGAGAAAAAACAAAAACGGCATACTGCATAGATCCATGAATAAGAGTAATACAATTTCACAGGGTGTTGACTGGGTAGTGATCTGGCTCTATGCCATTCTGGTTTCTATCGGGATCCTTTGCATCTTTATGGTAGAATACCGTACAGATACCGATTGGCTGCAAACCTTTCTCACAGGAAAAACCAATTACAGTAAGCAACTGATCTTTGCCGGCGTCTGCACCATCGTAGCAACTTTTATCCTGCTTACCGACAGCAAACTGTTCACCGCATTTGCAAATCTGATGTATGCATTTGGCATTTTGCTGATGCTGGCAACATTTGTATTGGGAAAAAACATCAACGGTTCCAAAAGCTGGATCCCGCTGGCAGGTGGATTTAACCTGCAACCCGCGGAACTCTGTAAAATATTTACGGCATTGGCTTTGGCCAAATACCTTTCGCGGCAGGAAACCGATTTCAGCAAACTCAGGTCACAACTCATTGCAGCATTGATCGCCGTTTCTCCTGCTGTATTATCGATCCTCCAACACGAACTGGGTTTGGCACTTGTCTATTCCGCCTTCCTGGTTGCGATGTACAGGGAGGGTTTGCCTGCCCAGATCCTGGTTTTCGGTTCTTCCTTTGCGGTTCTTGTCATCGCCACCCTCGTTCTCGAACCCAATGTGCTTGCCCTCGCGATTACACTGATCGCGGTTTTGATCATTTTTCTGTTACGCAAGCAATTGAAAAAAAATAAAAGACTGCTCGTACTGATTGTCGGCATCTGGGTATTTTCAGTAGGTACCCAACGATTCCTGGTGCCCTATATATTCAACAATGTGCTGGAATGTTACCAGAGTACCCGTATTTACAGCATGGTGGGTAAGGAATATGATTGCAGCAAGAATAAAAAATCAGAAAAAAAAGCGGGTGAAAAAGCGGCCAGAAAACCGGATGATTATAATGTACGTCAAAGCATGATTGCCATTGGTTCCGGCGGTTTATCGGGAAGAGGTTTTTTAAAAGGGACCCAAACAAGGGGGAAATATGTACCCGAACAGCACACGGATTTTATTTTCACATCCCTGGGAGAAGCTTTCGGGTTCGCGGGCTGCCTGGTATTCCTATGCATATACCTTTTTCTGCTTTTCCGGATCGTAAAAATTGCCGAACGACAACGGAGTACCTTCAGCAGGGTATACGCCTATAGTGTAGCCAGTATTATATTCTTTCACATAGCTGTCAATATCAGCATGACCATTGGCTTATTCCCCATCGTGGGCATACCGCTGCCCCTGATCAGTTATGGAGGGTCTTCCCTGCTGACTTTTACGGTTTTGATCTTTATCATGCTTCGTTTGGATGCAGACAGACAGATGGTATTGCGATAAACCAGGCAATACTGATCAAAATAGGCATGCTGATCCATCCGTAAGTATCTTTGAACGGAACAGGTGTGCAGGAAAGTAAACAAACGATTATGAAAATCATCCCCCTCTCAGAAGGCGCTTTTACCATCGACAAATCAAAACTATTCATACCCTTTGATCCTGCAACCGAAGAACTCAACAGCCGTCCTGTTGGCAGTTTACTGGTGGAGATCCAACCCTTTGTCATCATTACGGAAACAGATGTGATCCTGCTTGATACCGGTCTGGGCTATCACCACCCCGACGGAAGTTTTCAATTACACCGCAACCTGATAAAAGCCGGTATCCAACCTTCACAGGTAACCAAGGTATTGTTGTCGCATTTGCATAAGGATCATGCCGGGGGAATCACCCTCAAGGACCCGGTAACCGGTGAAAGATTCCTGAGTTTTCCCTATGCAACCTGGTATGTGCAGAAACGCGAATTCGAATATGCTTCCTCGGTTGGAACCAGTTCTTATGTCACTGAGGATTTCAGTCTGCTGCAGGACTTCAGCAAACTGGTATGGCTAACCGAAGACGAAGGCACCATCGGGAACCAGATCCGGTACCAGCTTACCGGCGCCCATAGCAAGTTTCACCAGGTATTCTGGATCACAGAAGGCGATCAGGTGGCTTTTTTTGGCGGAGATGTGGCACCACAGCTGCAACAAATGAAGAGCCGCTTCATTGCCAAATATGATTATGACGGGAAAAAATGCATGGAACTCCGGCAATTATGGTGGCAGGTGGGACAGGAGGAAGGATGGACCTTTTTATTTTATCATGATATCAAGTCGCCGGTCTGGCCATAACCGGAAACAGAAAGGTGGTCACTAAGTACCACCTTTCTTTGACATCCAACATTAAAAATCAAAAATCAATTCTGGTCCTTGTCTTTCTGTTTACCGCGGTTTCTGGCCCTCTCCTGTAATTCTTTTCGAACAACACTCATAAAGTCTCTGTCAACCGTAAGTGCTTTATTCACCCTTTCGTCTGAGGTCAGGATCTTCTTGAATTCGGTCCGGTATTTTTTCCTGACGTTCAGCATATCCTCTTCCATCGAAAGAACATCGTCTTTTTGTTGCTTCCTGACCGACCTGATCTCATTTGTATAACTATAATAGACCGGCCAGAATTTTTGTGCCTCCTCATTGGTCAAAGCCAGCTGTTTGGTAACAAAAGCCATTTTCAACCCGATGATGTTTTGTGGAATAGCTGGCG
>JAGWTX010000724.1 GCA_028875955.1 Bacteroidota bacterium
ACCTGGGTATGGGGCGAAGAGAACCTGCCGGTAAAGAATCTGAAATATGGGATTGTTGCGGATTCACTTGCCAAGAGCATGGGTATCCGGGATGGGGATAATATCGTGGCTTTTGATGGTAAAAAGATTGAAAATTTCGGAACGCTGGAGTCGGATATCGTATTGAATGAAGCCAAAACCTTACAGGTGATCAGAGACGGGAAGCAAATCGATCTCCCGATTCCGGAAGGCTTTACCAAAAAGATCATTCAGAATAAAAAATTCAGCGGATTGGTATATCCCCGTTGTCCGGCCGTGGTGGATTCGGTTACCAAAAATGCCAAATTCTATGAAGGCCGGTTACAAAAAGGCGACAGGCTGATTGCGATCAATAACCATTATTTCGAATACTTTAATGAGTTTGCCAAACTCAAGAAGCCGTATATGGATTCGGTGGTGGCATTGAAAGTGATACGGGGATCGGATACGGTGGCTGTTTCGATGCTGATCAACAGTAAGGCGGTGAGTTTCGTTTTTGCACAGCCAACCGAATTATTGGGAACCGAAGTGAAGAAGTTTTCACTCCTGGCATCGGTGCCCATTGGGTTCAACCGTTGCTGGGAAACCCTGAACCGGTATGTAACCGGCCTGAAGCAATTGTTTACCGGCAAAGTAGCCGCCAGTGATTCATTGGGTAGTGTGATCAGTATCGGCAATACCTTCCCGGGTATCTGGGATTGGGAGCGGTTCTGGACACTGACAGGTATCTTCTCCATCATACTCGCATTTATGAATATCCTCCCCATTCCAGCCCTGGATGGCGGGCATGCCTTATTTACACTCTATGAAATGATCACCGGCCGCAAACCCAGCGATAAATTCATGGAATATGCCCAAATGGCAGGCATGATACTGCTGCTGGGATTAATGGCATATGCTTTGGGGTTAGATTTCTGGAGACTTTTTAAATAGTTTGGAGTTAGGGGTTTGGAGTTTGGTGTTGTTAGGGGTTATGTGTTAATGGTTTGATGGGTAGGTATAAATACGCTTTTGGATAGTTGTTGCTGACCGTATTTTTGAAAGAAAAGATTGGCAACGATAAATAGGATAGAAGAGTTGGAAATCTGGCAGTTGGCCAGACGTTTCGCAAAAGATCTTAATGTTGTGTTGGAAACGGATTCGTTTAAAGTTGAGTTTGGATTGAAGCAACAAATGAAAAACGCATCGGGATCGATAATGGATAATATTGCGGAAGGTTTTGGAAGGGGAAGCAAGCATGAGTTTGTTAATCATTTGACCATTGCCAAAGGTTCCGCAGAAGAGTCCAGATCTCAATTATTCCGGTGTTTAGATTTGAGTTTAATGGATGAAGTCACACTTATAAGTTTATTTGATCAGTTAGAAATATTGGTTAGAAAAATAGCGGCACTTATTCAGTACTTGAACAATGTGACTATCAAAGGACAGAAATTTAAAGATCGTATATAGAATGGGGAAGAGTTTGAGCGGTGTAGTAAACCCTAAGTAAACACCCAACACCAAACTCCTAACCCCAAACCTATTGCTGGGGTCGTATTGGTTTTGACAGCATAGGCCGCGGTTGGTGTAAGCATGCAGTGCGTTGTGTAATTAGCACTTAAATCTGAATACTCAAACTTCAAATGGCAATACACAGTATGCCATGGCTGCTTAATCAGTGATTAAGTAACCATTTGGGCCGCCGCACAGGTTCGCTTCTTTCCAGGTGCCGCCGCCGACTCAAAACAAAAGGAGATGCTG
>JAGWTX010000673.1 GCA_028875955.1 Bacteroidota bacterium
GAGTTCATCCCGGATATACAATTGCACGACTTCCTCCCCGTCCCTTTTGCCATCATTGGTTATTTTACAAGATACACTTGCTGATTCTCCGATTCTGATCACGGGTTTGTCCAGATGAATCCCGCTATAAGTGAAATGCGTATAGCTCAAACCAAACCCAAAAGGGAATAAGGGTAACCCGCTCAGGTTGTTATAATCATCCCCCCTTCCCGTGGGTTTGTGATCATATACCAATGGCAATTGTGCAGCTGATTGCGGAAAAGTGATGGGCAATTTTCCGGATGGATTTGCCTCTCCGAACAAGACATCAGCAATCGCATGTCCGCCTTCCTCACCCGGATACCAGACATCCAGAATGGCTGCTGCTTTATCGATCCAGTTGTGCATCGTTATCGCACTGCCACCCACTAAAATAACCGTTACAGGTTTCCCGGTTGCCGCCAGTCTTTGTATCAGTTCCTCCTGCTTACCCGGAAGATCGAGGGAAGCCCTGTCCTGAAATTCGCCTTCCCGGATGCCGGCAACCACCAAAACAGCATCTGCAGTACCGGCAGCCTTTACAGCAGCCTGAATATTTTTTTCGGCATCATCGGGAAGTCCATAATTCCAGATCAGTCTGATATGTGCATTACCCGCCGTTTCATAAAACAAAAGTTTGATGTCATAGGATTTGCCTTTTTCAAAATGAACGGGAATAAGTCTGGTATGATATGACTGTTTTTCCCACTGATCAATTACCCGTTTTCCATTGATGAACAATTGATACCCGTCATTTCCATCTACACCAACCGAATAATCACCCGTAGCAGGTGCTTCCATTTGTCCTTCCCAGCGAACCGCGTACTGATCGCTTGACAGTTTGGGATGGGGGGCATACAATGTCCAGTTAAAATCAATAACCGGATCAACCCTTTTCATCACTGGCGCATCCTTCATATCCAGATCCGTAAAATAGGCAGCTGCTAACCCTTTGACAGAATGACCATCCATAATGGTATGCAGATTATCAACAGGAATCACCTGCCACAATTTCTCTTCCCTGCCAGGACCTTTTACAAAACTGATCGTAACTTTTTTACCCAATTTTTCCTGGATACCCTGCAGAATGGAAACCAAACCGTTACCGGTTCCACTATAGCCACCCAGTCTTGCTTCCCTGGCATCTTCACCAATGATGGCAATGGAATGGATGTCTTTGGATAAGGGTAGTTGGTTGTTTTCGTTTTTTAACAACACCATCGATTTGACCGCAGCTTCCCTGGCAAGCGATTTATGTTGGGAATTATGGGCCCATTCCGTTGCCAATGATTCTGAAACATACGGATGTTCAAACAGACCAAGTTCAAATTTGGCTGTCAGTACACGGCTTACGGCATCATCAATCCGGCTGGGAGCTATCTCACCATTCAGAAATGGGGGGATAAATAATGTATAATGATCATAAGCCGTTTGAAAGATGACATCCAACCCGTTTGTGATGGATTTTTTTCCTGCATCCGGATAGTCTTTGGCAGTATAATGCAATACATTGGCGCCACCTACGGCACTGGCATCAGAAATGACAAAGCCTTTGAAATGCCAGTCATCCTTTAATTTTTTATTCAGCAACCAATCATTGGCACTCGCCGGACTTCCATCAACAGAATTATACGCAGTCATGATGGAACGGGAACCGCCTCTTTGTATCGCTGCCAAAAAAGGAGGGAAATAAATTTCATCGAGTATCCTTTCATTCAAATGAATGGGATAACTGTCT
>JAGWTX010000674.1 GCA_028875955.1 Bacteroidota bacterium
GATATGGGCATGTTTACGGATATGTTCAAGGACAAAGCGGATGGATATGTATTCACCAGCGCCAATAGTTCGCTGGCGGGTCTGCAGATGCTTCCCTTCCAATTACCGAAGCTGGAAGAACTGGTAAAAGACAATTATGTTACCGGTACCCTGAGTTTTGAAGATGGGAAGATCATTGCGAAGGCGAACAGCTATCCCAGCAAACTGCTGGCAAATGTGCTCAAGCAATATGCAGGTCCTACCGTAAAGCTTTCGATGCTGGACCATTATCCCTCAAAAAACATAAACGGCATCATGCTGGCATCCTTCAACCCCGAAATATTTGGCGGAATCCTGCAACAGCTGGAAGTGGAAGGCCTGGTGAATAATTTTCTTGAAAAGACAGGGATGACCAGTCAGGATCTGTATCATTCCCTGAAAGGGGATATCTGTGTGGTTGTGTCGGATCTGGGAATGAGTGAGCAGGTTCCGGAACCACAAACCAAGCATGATGAAAAAAGCATGACGCACAAGAAATCCATGGGCAAAATGATCCTAACCGCACCGGTTGGTGACAAAGCCAGTTTTTTCAAACTGTTGGATAAAGCCGTGGAACAGGGGGTGCTGGTAAAACAACAGGACAAATACAAGGCGGCAGGATTGGTTTCTGCTATTGGCCTTTATGTTGCCGCAGATGATAAAAACCTGGTGATTGCCAGTGATTCTGCAACCTATGCGGCATATATGTCCCAAACAACCCAATCATCTATTCCGCAGGAGACACTGGACCGATTCAAAGGGAAATCCACCGTATTGTATTTTGATATCGCAGGTACCCTGAATGGTTTTGGCAAAGACAGTAATGGAAATTACCATCAGTCATTGACCACCGCCAAACAGACATTCAAGGATCTGCTGGCCAGTTCTGAGAATTTTGACGGGAAGCGGATTCCATCCGTATTGGAAATCCGGATGCAGAATGAAAAACAGAATAGCCTGGTTACCCTGACCAGCTTACTGACCGATATTGCCATCGATATGCGCGTACAGGCCAAACGGGACAAGGAGAATGAAGAGAAATTATTTCCGGGTGGCGTGCCCGCCATTATCCGGACCAATTAACCGGAACCGGATCCTTTTTGCAAAGTCCTGCCCATGCGGGACTTTGTTGTTTGTTTCGAACTATTTTTGAAAAAGCGTTTCCGCATGAACATTGAATTACAAACCCTTCTTCCGATACCTCTCCGGGATCGGTTTACAAACAGAAGATCCGCTGTCTGGAATACAGTGCTGCAACTGGAAAAGGGTGCGTATATCAAGATCAAAGCACCCAGCGGATCCGGCAAGACCACATTGATTCATATCCTGTATCATATCCGATCCGATTACCAGGGCTTTTTGCTGATCGACCAAAAAAATATTCAGACCTATCAGGAAGAGGAACTGGCAACACTCCGTCAAAACAGGTTGAGTATTGTTTTTCAGGATCTCAGGCTGTTCCCGAATCTCACCGCCCGTGAAAACATGGAACTCAACCGGGTCTTACAAAAGCCTTTTTATCCCGCCTCGGTTATCGAGGAAATGGCGGCTGAACTGGGGATCAGCCATATACTGGACCAGGAGGCCGGGCTCTGCAGCTATGGGGAACAGCAAAGGATCGCCATCATCCGGGCCCTTTTGCAACCTTTTGAATATTTGCTGATGGATGAGCCCTTCAGTCATCTGGACCAGGAAAACACCCGGAAAGCCGCTGCCCTGATCGATGCGGAATG
>JAGWTX010000675.1 GCA_028875955.1 Bacteroidota bacterium
ATGAATCAATTGATGTTAATCCCGCTTCCTAAACATAATAAGGGCTGATCAGGAGATAGACAATCGGTCCGGTTACGGCCACATAGAACCAGAGCGGCCAGGTGATACGGGCTATTTTTTTGTGCATGCCGAATTCAGCAGTCAGTCCCCGGTATGCCGTAAATAAGATAAAGGGCAGGATTACGGCAGCTAACACGATATGGGTACCCAGGATCGCATAATAAAACATCCGGATATTGCCTACAGCATCTTTCTCCTGGTCAGATACGATCCCGTCGTGATTGGCATCCCCGAATTTTGCCTCCCCTGCCAACAGGTGATGCGCTATGTAAGAAACCAGAAAAAGCACGGAAAGCACCAGTGCGGTTAACATGATCGTTTTATGCAGTTGATAATTTTTTTTCTTGACGGCGAACAAAGCGGCTACCAATAATACGGCTATCACCGAATTGATAAAGGCATTGACCGCGGCAAAAATGTGAACGTTAAAACCCAGGTCTACATTGAGTTTGAAACGGCCGAGTAAAACAACTGCCGTAAACACCACTACAGAAAATACGCCAATCAATCCTTTGGCTTTGGTGTCATTCTTTTTTATAACGGGAGAAAGCATGATTCTTCAGGAATTTTTTGTTTGCAAATAGCTGTCAATGAATAACAACAAAAACGGCGCAAGGTTCCCTATCCGTTTATTTTTCTTCTACCCTGCATATAGACCACAAAGAAAATCACCAGTACGATGATGATAAACCAGAGCCAGCTGAGATCAAGGATCTGGCTAAAGACCTCGCTTTTCTGTGTCTTGTCTTTTTCCAGCATCAGCAAACCGATATCCCGGGCCAGTGCAGAAAGTGATACGGAATCCAGTCCGTTATAATAACCCCTTACCTTATAATCCCTGTCGAGTAAAACAAAACGGCTGGTATGTACAAAATCTGGACTGATGGGCTCTTCACTGAATTTGTCCACTTTCAATTGCTGAAAGGCAAACTGGTAGATGGAATCCCGGTTACCGGTGAGCAGCCACCAGTTATCCGGGTTAACGCCAAACCGGTCTGCGTAGGCTTTCAGTACCGGAACACTATCGTCTGCCGGATCAATGGAAAAAGAAAGAAACTGTACAATGGATGTATCCACCTTATTCCGCACATCCCCCCCTTTCAGAAATGAGCGCTGCAGTTTCACCATATTGGCGGTCAGTTTGGGGCAGATACTTCCACAGCGGGTAAAAAAGAAATCCAGCACGGTGATCTTACCCTGTTTGTCATACAGGCTTACCGTATCCCCCAACTGATTCTGTAAAGTGATGTTGGCGGTTGTGTGCCAGACGCTATCCGTGATGGTCTTTCCATTCTCAATCCTTGTGGTTACGGTATCCAACAGGTATTTTCTGGGCATGACCACGGCATTGTCGCTGGCATATTTCAAAACCAGGTAACAGCAGATCGGTATCACCAATGCTACAAACAATCCCATCAACGATTTCTTATTCATAGTAGCTATTTATAAAAAAACCATCGACAATAGTGCGATGGTTTTTGAAAAACGAGATAATATTTTGTCGCCGCTCTTATTCCACCACTTTCTTCTCTTCTGTCTTAGCCGGCTCGGTTGTTTTCTCTTCGTGTTTGCTTTCCTCTTTTGGTGCTACCTTGATCGTGCTTTGTTCCTTGTAATGACGGTCATAGGTGTTGCGTAAATGACGGAAGGAATTACCATCATAGAGAAAGGCGGTAATAAACCAGACAAAC
>JAGWTX010000676.1 GCA_028875955.1 Bacteroidota bacterium
TGGTTAAAAAATAAGGCGGTGCCAACAGGTCTCCAGCCCGATTCCCAGCTCTATAACCTGGAAGATGATCCGAAAGAAAACAATAACCTGATCAATCAGTATCCGGATATCGCAAAAAAGATGTCTGCAGAACTCAAACGTATCATGGAAGGCAACTAATGCTGTTTACGGCAGCTTACAGAAAACAGCATCCGGGTGATTTTGTTTTACAAAATCAGGTGTTTATCCATTCTCTTTTTCAACAATTCTTTAGTGTAATACAGCAACCGATAACACCTTACCAGGGTTTCATTGGTTGCTGTATTCGTTTATTGCGGGTCATACCCCAAACAGTCTCCCCTTCTTCACATAACAGGTGCATTCTGTCTTCGGATTTGAATATGGGAAATCATTCAGGGTTTTGTATTTCAAACTAGGGGGGCTGCCTGTTCATAATGCGCTAACCACTTGTATCCGGTTTGCGGGTTTCATACTTTGGGCTGACTTTCAAAAACGAAAATATGTTACTGCTAAACCATCCGTTAACCGACAAAAAACAAATGATGACTCCCCGGAATACCACACTTCAATTATTTACAACTAAAAACAAAACTAACATGCGTTATGCTAAAATCGGCATCCTATTGATGTTCATTGCCAGTACTGCCTGTACGAAAAATATCAACCCGGCACAAAACGATCAGGCAGTCAATAAAGCCACTGACAAGGGTCAAAAGACAAACCCCGGAAAAGAAGAAGGCAGGGTACTCATGATTTCAAAATCGCTGGATCTGTCAATGCCCAAAGTGCCGCTTTCACCAGACTCGGTTTATACGTCCTATACTTTGGATGAACCGCTTTTTACCCCCCTGCCTGCAGGATATGAAGACCAGATCAATTCATTCCGTTTGCCAAAGGGTTATATGGCCGTGTTTGCAGAAAATAACGATGGTACCGGTGAATCCGTTTGTTACGTAGCCAACGATAGCGCCATCAATGCAACGCTGCCGGAAAGGTTGCGGAACAAGATCTCATTTATCAGGTATATCGCGATAAACAATCCTGATAAAAAAGGTACCGCTTCCACAAAAGATGTTACCGTTCAGGAAATGGGAACCCAATGGTTCTATGGCTGGAGTCTGAACAGGTCTTCCTTTCCCGGACAGCAGTTTGTTCCCATGACATGGGGTAAAGGAGTATGTACGGATGCGAATGTGAAATACCTGGTTGAAAGATCAGATGTGGATCATTTGCTGTCGTTTAACGAACCGGACAATAAGACCCAGTCCAATATTCCCAACATAGATACAGCGGTTGCGCGTTATTCCGTAATGCAAAAAACCGGTCTCAGACTGGGCGCACCGGTTACCACACAGGATCAGGTTTTTGGGGACGGGAAATGGTTTACAAAATTCATGGCATTGGCTGTACAGAAAAAAGTCAGGATCGATTATTTGCCCATCCATTGGTATGACTGGAGTAATCAATTCAATAACAAGGCAACAGATTCTCTGACGGCCGAAGGCGTTTTCAAAAGATTTGAAGCCTATGTTGAAAAAGTGCATGCGGCTTATCCGGACCTGCCGATTTGGGTAACAGAATTCAATGCCAATGTAAACCGCACCTCACCCTTGATTCACGAATATTTCATGAAACTGGCAACAGATTGGATGAATAGCACTTCCTATATCGAAAGATATTCCTACTTCTTTCCAAAACCTGTTCCGGAAATCAATGCCGATAACAGTCTCACAGATGTGGGCACC
>JAGWTX010000677.1 GCA_028875955.1 Bacteroidota bacterium
CAGCTATCCGTAAATATGCAATTAATAAACCATAAATTTCCATTCAAGATAAATATATTTACTTAACCGATTAAGTTATTTCCCGGATTTCCCTTTTTAAACAAAACCGCTTCACTGGATGGATAATGTGACGATTAAAATGCTTGCGAAGGAGTTGAATCTGTCAACGGCTGCCATCTCTAAAGCTTTGAGAGACAGTCACGAAATCAGTGACAGCACCAAACAGCGTGTGCTTGAGTTGGCAAACCGGATGAATTATATTCCCAATGCTTATGCAGGCAGCCTTCGCAGAAGAAAAAGCAATACCATTGCAGTTGTGCTTCCGGAAGTAGCAGACAGTTTTTTCTCCCTGGCCATCAATGGCATTGAATCCGTTGCCCGTGAAAAAGGATACCATGTACTGATCTATCTGACACATGAAAGTTTTAAAAGAGAACAGGATATCCTGAAAGAATTCCAAAGCGGAAGGGTCGATGGCATACTGATGTCCTTAACCGCCGAAACGGCCAGTTACCAGCATATCTGTGCTCTGGAGGCAAAAAATATTGCCCCCCTGGTTTTCTTTGACAGGGTATGTGACGAAAGCAATACTGCCAAGATCATGACGGATGATTTTGAGAGCGGGTATAAAGCCACCAAACACCTCATCGAATGCGGTTGTAAAAAAATTGCCGTGCTTTCCATTTCAAACTATCTGTCTATCAGCAGTAAAAGACTGGAAGGATATAAACAGGCATTACAGGATCATTCCATACCCTTTGACCCCATCAACCTGATCTATTGCGGAAATGACGCCGATTCGAATTATCGCTTTATCCGTAAGATCCTGCATGAGAAAGACAGACCCGATGGGATATTGGCAACCGTAGAAAAACTCACCACCAAAGTATACCTGGCCTGCCGGGAACTCTCACTCCGGATTCCTGATGATATCAAAATAGTCAGTTTTTCCAATCTCTCAGCAGCCAGCTTATTGAACCCTTCATTGACAACTATTACACAACCCGCATTTGAAATAGGAAAAGCCGCAGCTACTGTTCTTTTCAAATCCCTCGACAAAAAAAGTTTTCAGCTCGAAAATATCAGGGAAGTCCTGCCATCTGAATTGATAGTCAGGGGCTCTACCGTTTCCGGGCAATGACCCGATCATTTTCTTTTAACCAGCCTGACCGATAGCAGGGAATCCAGTTTCGGATAACGGGAAAGAAAGGCTGTTTTGTTTTTAAAGAGGACATCGTACATGGCGAAAACAGCATCCCCATAGCCGTTATACAAGGAGTCTACCACCTCCATCCCGCTGGTTACCTGACCCAGTGCCGGAAACCCTTTTACACCATTGGAATAAACTGTATCCAGAAAGGGTGAGTTATTCACCAGGTTGATGAAAAGATCATTATCCCGGCTGTTCTTACCGGATCTGGCAAAACTGATTGCGCCACGGATATTGGGTTTGACAACCGGTTCATCCGGTATTTTGATCCGGTTCCAGGCGCTTTGTTTCAATGAGTCATTTCCTCCAAACTGAACAACATAGGAAGGACGAACACGATAAAAAAGCGAATGATCGTAATAACCGTGTTTGAATTGTGCATACAACCTGTCGATGGCAAGTGGTGATGCCGACCGTTCAAAATCTGCCGTAAACTGACCGCGGGAAGTTTCAAAAACAGCTGTAAACCGATCCGGTGCTTTTTTTTGTATCCATTTCTCCCTGAATACCGGTTTCGCGCAGTTTG
>JAGWTX010000062.1 GCA_028875955.1 Bacteroidota bacterium
CTTTTTCTGCAAGGGCTGGATCGATCTCATTCAGGATAACCATCGCTCCGCTCGCCACCAGTTTCCGGACTATTTCATAACCGATTCCCTGACCGGCTCCAGTTACGATAGCTGTTTTATGGGTAAAAGACATAATCACTTGTTTTGGGATCGCCATACCGAATATAATACAATCTGATGGGCAAACATAGGTTGACCGGTTCGGGGAATGATACAATTTAATCCGTTCTTTATTCCCGGGAATCAGATGCAATTGGTAATTAACAACTAAATTAGACCCTGCAATTTCTCTCTTACCAATACCTGTTTACATTGAAAAAGATATTCGTTCTTGCCCTCTGTGCAGCAGCATTTCCTGCCTTGGCACAAAAATTCACCTATACGGAATGGGAAAATGAAAAAGTGGTTGATATCAACAAATTGGCCTCCCATGCCAGTTTCCTGCATTACCCATCGGTTGCCCTGGCTGAAAAAAACCAGGCGGCCGCTTCACCCTGGTATCTCTCCTTAAACGGAACATGGAAATTCAGCTATGTGGATGTACCGGAAAAACGGCCCATGGATTTTTACCGAACCGATTTCTCAGACAAAGAGTGGAAAACGATTCCGGTTCCGGGTAACTGGGAATTGAATGGATTCGGAATCCCCATTTACACCAATATTGTTTATCCCTTCCCCAAAAATCCGCCCTTCATCGACCATCACTTCGCGCCGGTAGGTACATACCGGAAAAAAATAACGGTACCTGAAAACTGGACAGGTAAACAAATCCTCCTGCATTTCGGATCCGTTACCGGTGCAATGTATGTATACCTGAATGGCAAGGAGGTTGGATTTTCAAAAGCCAGTAAAACACCGGCAGAATTTGATATCACCCCATGGGTGCATAGTGGAGACAATACACTGGCTTTACAGGTGTTTCGCTGGCACGACGGTAGTTACCTGGAAGACCAGGACTTCTGGCGTTTAACAGGTATTGAAAGGGATGTCTATCTCGAAGCCACCAACCGCGAATCCATTATCGATATGGACCTCAGGGCGGGTCTGGACAAAACTTATGTAAATGGTGACTTTTCCGCAAAAATCGCCATCAGAAATCCCGGCAGGCAAAAACTGTCGGTATCGGTTGCCTTGTTTGATGAGCAGCAGCAAAAAGTGTACTCAACCATCGTGTCAGCTCCGAATCAGAACGGTGTGGTAAACATCCATGCGGTTTTGCCAGACATCAAAACCTGGAGTGCAGAAACTCCCAGGCTTTACCAGTGTGTAGTGAGCCTGCTGGATGTCAACCGTCAGGTCAAAGAAGCTACATCGCAAAAAATCGGATTCCGGACGGTGGAGATCAAAGATGCCCAGTTGCTAGTGAATGGGAAGCGGATCATGGTTCACGGCGTAAACCGGCATGAGCATGATGAAAAGCTTGGTCATGTACCTACCCGCGAACTGATGCTGAAAGATATCCGGTTGATGAAACAAAACAATATCAATGCGGTCCGTTCCTCACATTATCCGAATGATCCCTTGTGGTTATCGCTTTGTGATGAATATGGTTTGTATATCGTGGATGAAGCCAATATCGAAGTGCATGGAATGGGTGCATCCAACCAGGGCTATTTTGACAGCACCCAACATCCGGCCTATCTGGCTTCCTGGGCTCCGGCTTTTATGGACAGGATCCGTCGGATGCAGGGCAGGGACAAGAATCACCCTTCCGTTATTATCTGGAGTATGGGGAATGAATGTGGCAATGGCAAAGTGTTTCACGATGCCTATCGCTGGTTGAAGGAAACAGATCCGGATCGTCCGGTTCAGTTCGAGCAGGCCGGGGAAGACTGGAATACGGATATTGTATGTCCCATGTACCCTGGCATCAATTATATGAAACGGTATGCCGTGGATGCCAGCAAAACAAGGCCCTTTATCATGTGCGAATATTCGCATGCCATGGGAAACAGCAATGGTAATTTTCAGGAATATTTTGATGTGATCAATACCAACCCCAAAATGCAGGGTGGATTTATCTGGGATTGGGTTGACCAGGGAATTCTTTCCACCAATGCCAATGGAAGACCCTTCTGGGCCTATGGAGGTGATCTGGGTGCAGGACAATTGCACAACGATGAAAACTTCTGTGCCAATGGACTGGTTGCTGCAGACAGAACCCTGCATCCCGGAATTTACGAAGTAAAGAAAGGATACCAGGATATACAATTCAGGGCAGACAACTGGAAAAACGGAAAGATCCGTATCGAAAACCATTTTTGTTTCACCAGTCTGGCGGGATTTGATTTCACCTGGGTATTGCAAAAAGAGGGGAAGGAGATAAAAAGCGGTCATTTTCAATTAAACACGAAGCCCGGAGAAAATCAGGAAGTGCAAATTCCTCTTCCGGAAATAGGCACTGATGCGGAATATATGTTGAATCTCTATGCCTATTCAAAAAAAGCAACGTACCTGGTTCCTGCTGGTCATGAAGTGGCAAGGGAACAGTTTGGATCTGAAACCCTGCATTATTTCCAGACAAAAAAACAACCGGATGGGAAGCTGACCATCACGCAAAATAACAATGGATTGCATTTTGCAGCGAATGGCGTGGAAGGCAGTTTTAATACACGCAATGGAAGGTGGACGGCATATTCGGTGAAATCTGTGTCCATGCTGAATGCCTTTCCTGAACCCTATTTCTGGCGGGCACCAACAGACAACGATTTCGGAAATCAGATGCCGACAAGATTGGGCGTTTGGAAAACGGCAGGGAATAACCAGAAATTGATAGCCGTGAAAATCGGCCAGCAAACGGAAACAGGATTGGGTATTGAAGTGGACCTCCTGCTTACGGATATCAATACACCGTTTACGATCCATTATTTTATACAGAACGATGGCGCCGTGCAGGTAACTGCATCCATGGATATGACGGGATTGAATCTGCCGGAATTGCCCCGGTTTGGTATGCGGATGGAATTACCCAAATCACTGCAGCAGATAAGTTATTATGGAAGAGGACCCTGGGAAAACTATTCAGACAGAAAGCTGTCTTCCTTTATCGGGATCTATGATCAGACATTGGCCGAACAGTTTGTCAGTAATTATATCCGGCCCCAGGAAAATGGGAATCATACGGATATACGCTGGGTGAAATTTATCAATGCCCAACATACCGGCATACAGATCGAAGGGGAACAGCCCATCTGTTTTAGCGCCCTGCCATATCTGGATGAGGATCTTGATCCCGGATTGACCAAAAAGAACCAGCATCCGGCAGACCTGAATGAAAGGAATTTTATCAATCTGCATATCGACCTGGCCCAGCGGGGATTGGGGGGAGACAATAGCTGGGGAGCTTATCCGCACGAAGCGTATCTGTTAAAAGATAAAAAATACAGTTACGGGTTTTTGGTAAAACCAGTATTGGGAGAAAACTAAAGGATTCCCATGCGAAATCTTCTCTGTTGTTTATATATGCTGATCGGGACAAATCCTTTGTCTGCACAGAAAATCATACCAGTTTTTAAATCGGGCACGGAAGGCTATCATACCTTCCGGATCCCCGCAATAGTTAAATGGAATCATACGATATTGGCTTTTGCTGAGGGCCGTGTATCAGGTTCGGGTGATTTTGGGGATGTGGATATTGTGATGAAGACAAGCATGGATATGGGTAAATCCTGGTCAGCTTTACAGGTGGTGGCTTCCAATGGCCGGCTGCAGGCGGGCAATCCTGCGCCCGTGCTGGATCAGTCAGATCCGGCTTTTCCCGGGGGAAGACTGTTTCTTTTTTACAATACCGGAAATGCATCGGAATCCGCTAATCGGAATGGAAAGGGGATACGGGAAGTCTGGTATACCTGTTCTACGGATGGGGGAGTCAGTTGGGATAAGCCCGTAAACATCACAACCGAAGTGCACAGACCGAATCAGTCAGGGTATAATGCGGCATATCATTTTCCCGAAGACTGGCGCAGTTATGCCAATACACCGGGTCATGCCATACAGATCCGGAACGGGAAATATGCAGGCAGGATTTTCGTAGCTGCGAATCATTCTGCGGGGAACCCCCAATCGCATTTTACCGATTACCGGGCACATGCATTTTATTCTGATGATCATGGAAAAACTTTTCAGCTCAGTAAAAATATTCCGATACCCGGCAGTAACGAATCCATGGCAGCTGAGCTTTCCCATAACCGGTTACTCATGAACAGCCGTAATCAGCGGGGAGATATCAGGCAAAGGATCGTTTCGTATAGCAGTAATGGTGGGGAAACCTGGGATACCACTTATTTCGATCCTCAACTGATTGACCCGGTTTGTCAGGGTAGTCTGCTGGCCCTGGGTACCCGTAAGGGAAAAAGAATTCTGGCCTTCTGTAATCCGGCAGATAGTTTACGCAGGAACCGCCTGACACTGCGTATCAGTTATGATGAAGGCCTCAGCTGGCCGGTTGCGGAACAAATAGAAACAGACCCTTCGCCAATGGCAAAAGATGCCACAGCCTATTCCGATATCGTTTCACTAAACCGCCATACCATTGGCATTCTTTACGAAAGAAACCAGTACCAGGAAATCGTATTCACGTTTCGGAAATGGAAATAGCCATAAATGGGTAGCGATCCTTTGTCCCTGAATTTTTCGTACCTTTCTGTAAATACGTTTCCGTATTTTATAAATGCAAATACCATGGACTATTATTTCAATAAAACAATCGAAGATAATTTCGATCATGCCAAAGAAAGGGTTATTGAATCCCTGAAAACAGAAGGCTTTGGGGTGTTAACCGAAATCGATGTAAAAGCCACCATGAAAAAAAAGCTGGATGCAGACCTCTATAATTATTACATACTGGGAGCCTGTAATCCACCTGCCGCCTACCAGGCAATTCAGGCGGAAGATAAAATCGGCACCATGCTTCCCTGTAATGTGATTCTCCAGGAAAAAGTACCCGGCAAAGTGGAAGTTTCAGCAGTAGATCCGGCTGCCTCCATGCAGGCGATTGATAACCCAAAGTTGTCAGCAATCGCTATCGAGATCCGGGCAAAATTGCAAAGGGTAATAGAAAAAATATAAGGCAAATGGCCCAATGGGTCAGGCGCTTATTTTTGGTTGCGCGATCTCCAATGCCCTGCAAACGATCTCAAGATCCATTTCTCCCCTGAATCCGCTAAACCCCACCGATAATACGGAACCATCAGAAAGCGTCAGGGGTTGTCCGCCAACCCATCCGATATAATCCGGACGTTCAATCCCGAATTTTCTTTCGTCTATCTGATGCGTAAATGCCAGCTTCTCATACTCACTTGTCTTCATACCGGTAATATGCACCTGGCTGGCTTTTGTCCAGGCTACCCGGAAAGATTCCCGGGCACGGATCAGATTTGTACCATACATTTTTCCATAAACCTTTCCCTCCTCATCAATCAGACAGATCGCACAATTCCCATGTGCAATGAGCCTGTCTTCCTCCTGTAACATATATTCCGGTATTAAATTTTCCGATTCGCTGATAATCAGGTCAATCAGTTGTGTCCGTTTCTCGGTTTGCATCGAAGCAGGTTTTGGTAACGATAAAGATAGTTTTTGTGGATCGATTGAGATGGTAAAAAAACAAAAACTCCCGCCAACACTCGTCAATAATGGTTTTGAACAAGCCATACTGCTGATACAGGTCAGTCCCGATAGAGGCTAACAATTCCCCCGGATGAAAAAGTCATGGAAATTCTGATTATCTTGTTAGCCCAATCAGAAACTGTTGCCTGGTTGCGTCCCGGTAAGTGAAATCATGCTATAATAAAGCCATCAATATGAAAAAAGCCCAACGCTTTCTTTGGATCCTCCTAATGGTTGCAGGTATCGGATCAACCCTTTCTGCACAGGAAAACAAACAATTCAATGCCTTGCTCGTCAGTAAAACCGCCGGGTGGCATCATGAATCCATCAACGAAGGGGTTGCCGCCATCAAAGCCCTGGCCAACAAACATTTTTTTGAGGTGCAGTGGCACCAGGAAGCCACCCCTATCACTGACGAATACCTGAAAAAATTTCAGGTGATCATATTTCTGAATACAACCGGGGATATCCTGAAAGACAACGAACAAAAAGCGGTGGAAAGATTTATTGAATCAGGTAAAGGCTTTGTAGGCATCCATAGCGCTTCGGATACGGAATATGGCTGGGACTGGTATACCAAAATGGTGGGAAGGATGTTTCATATCCATCCCGTGATCCAGACAGCCCGGCTAAAGCTTACCGACAAAACCTTTCCGGGTCTGCAGGGATTTGCCAACGATCCCTGGTGGACAGATGAGTGGTACGAATTCCAGCCTGAAACCATACATGACCTGAATTATATCCTGGCAGTTGATGAAACCAGTTATAACCCCAAGGTTCAATGGGGTCCCAAAATAGGAAAGGGGATGGGTGCGTTTCATCCGATTGCCTGGTACCATAACTATGACGGGGGGCGCGCCTTTTATACGGCTCTTGGGCATCAGCCGACAGACTATAGTGATCCGGCTTTCCTGAACCATATCTATGCCGGTATTTTCTGGGCGGCTACGGGAAGGAAATAAAAAATAGGCATCGCAATAAGATCCTCCTGTTTATATACGGAAAAATCAGGTGAGTGTCAGTTCCGGAAGTTTGGGCCAATCGTAGGGTTCATTCTTCCGTTTGTTTTCGGGATGCGGTTTGGTTCCCCGGATTGTGAAAACAGGCCAGTAGGACAGTTGCTCATTTGGCATTTCAAACTGTAAAAGTTCCCGGTATCTTTCTTCTGTGAGTTCGGATAACCATTCCTTTGCTAGCTCAAAAGGCAGAAAGAGCGGCATGCGTCCTGCATTGTCACCACCATTGTGAATGGCCCGCATGACAGGATTGGCAGGCCTGGTAACGATCGTATAGGTAAATCTTTTGATAAGCTCACCCGTTTCAGGATCGGGTAACTCGGCAACAGAATAAAGACCCGGCAGAAAAAAAAGCGGTTCCTGTTTGTATTTGATAAAATAAGGGACTTTGTTTTTCCATCCTTTGATTTCACGATGCTCATAAATACCCGTAACCGGTATCAGGCATCTTCTCTCCCGGATCTTATGCCAATAGGATGTTTTGTCATCCAGAATTCTTTCGCTGCGTGCATTCAGCATGGAAGCCCGCTGTCTGATAAACTTCGACTCGTCTTTCACATAAAAGGGAATGCAGCCCCATTCCATCAATTTGAGATGTAACCTGCCATCCTCCCGGTTTTGATAAATCACCGGGTGCTCGGGGTAGGCATGGCCCACAATATGAATGGTGGCATCGAAATTGATTGTCAGCTGATCATCCTGTATCAGATCCGGAAAATAATCGGAAAGTAATTTTAGTTCAACCGTAAAGGAAACATCATAACACATGATCAGCTTTTTTCCAGGTCTTCCCATTTCACCCGTAATACCTGCCCGCCCCTTTTTAAAATTAGGAATAGTTCGCCAAAAATACACGCAAGTTTGGGTTTGATCACTTCATCGGAACCCACACGCCAGTCTGTCTGCGTTCTGATCAAACGGCGGATCTGGGGTGCGTATTGCTGATTCATGCGGTGCTCCATCTCTTTGGGATCTTTGATCACCGCCCACCAGAGAACATAGGCAGCATCTGCACAAAGCATGGAAACCAGTTTTTCCCTGTGGACATTTTTTTTGAGATCGATGATGGCAGCAAATGGATCCTTCAGGGCATCCTTATGGATCCGGGCATAATCCAGGTCAGCATAATCACTTAACAGAAGATTTGTTTTCCGGTCGTCCCCGAAATGATCATCTGCACGGGTATAGGTCTGGGTTACCAGATAGCGTTTGTCCAAACGGAGAAGCCGGTCTATATAGGTCAATTCAAATTTCAGGAAAGGGTTGAACATCAGGCTTTCACTTTTGGGATCTGGTGGATATCGGTTGTATAATGCTGCGAGGGATGTTCCGCCCGCAGCCGGTAACGTTTTTCAAAACCCTGTACGGCAAACCGGATGGTCTCTTTGCCCATGGAATGATTCACCCTGTCCAATACCTGCATGATCCGGTTATCCTTATTCCTGTCTTTCCGATCAAACAGGGAAGCCTGTACCACATTTTCCGGAACCAGCTCCAGCAGCATGACGCCCACTTTGTGGTAATGGTATCCTTTCTGGAAAATGATATCCAGTCCCTGTAAAGCATACTTGATGATATCGGGTGTATAATGCGTGGGTACCGGGAACTGCAGAACGATGGATCTGAATAATTGTGGGTCCTGCGTCCTGTGCTGGTTGGTGTTGACAAACACATAGATCTTTTTTGCACAGCTGTTTTGTTCCCGCAGTTTTTCCGCACACAATGCCGCATAATTCGAAAGGGCTTCAATGATGTCTTCTTTCTCCGTGATGATTTTCCCAAAGGAACGGGATGTCAGTATGTTTTTTTTTGCCGGAGTCTGACATGCCCAGGCGATCGCCGGGATCCCTTTTAATTCATGCAGCATTCTGAGCCCCACCACCGACAAATGTTTGCGAACCCAGTCTTCTGAAGCATGCACAAACTGTGCAGCCGTTTCAAAACCGTTTTTTTTCAGAAAGGATGCATGTTGCCGCCCGATTCCCCAGATATGGCCGATCTCGGTAAAGGCAAGCATTTCTGCGATCAGTTCCTCATTTGCCGCCCAATGCACCCCCACCGATTTCCTGTTTTTCTTGGCATAACGGTTCGCCATTTTTGCCAGGGTCTTGGTAGGGGCGATACCGATACTCACGGGCAGGCCGATATGCTGTCTCACATTTTTCCGGATCCGGATACCGAGTTGCAATAAATCGGTATAACCCAGGTCCTGCATGTTTAAAAAAGCTTCATCGATACTGTACACTTCCATTTCGGGTACAAAGCTGCTGAGTGTTTTCATCACCCGGTGACTAAGACTCCCGTACAAAGTGTAATTGGAAGAAAAGACATGCACCCCGTTTTTTTCAAAAAACTCCTCCCATTGAAAGGCCGGCGCACCCATTTCAACACCGATCTCTTTGGCCTCTTCGCTGCGGGCGATCACACA